>JBJKPP010000094.1:0-1718 GCA_046706145.1 Ignavibacteriaceae bacterium
AATTAGAATAGCAAAGACCAAATCTCCAAACGGCTTAACAATTCCTGAAATAAGTGAGTTGGAAGGACTTAGCACCGCTAATGCTGCAAAATTGTTACGTGTTTTAAGATTGGGTGGTTTTATAGAAAGCACGCGCGGCCAAACCGGAGGCTATAAACTATCTAAACCTTCTAGTGAAATTATTCTTAATGATGTCCTAGAATCACTCGGCGGCAAACTTTTCGAGGAAGAAGGTTTCTGTAACCTTCATAGCGGCACAAAAGCTATTTGTACTAATTCAATAGACTGTTCAATAAGATCGTTGTGGAGAATGATTCAATCTCTGCTCGATGGAGTCCTAGACAAAATGAGTTTAGAAGATTTATTAGGAAAAGAAGATGAAGCAAAGGAAACGATATCCAGTATAATCGACGAAGTCGACCCAAATGTTATTAAAAACTGAACTGCTCAACTTTGCTACTGACTTTCCTTCTTTTTCAAATACCCATCCGCCTCTAAACTATCGTTAGACATATAAAATCTAATTTCAACTTCTGTTGTTTTATAATGACCAACTGAGGTTATCTTTACCCCGTTTATTTTCTTATATAATTTTACTTCAGCAATTAATTTGTTATTTGAAATTAGCTCGTTGCTTACCCTAGATTTTTCTTCCGGAATATTTGATAGGACCCAATAAACTCCCTTTTTGGCATTTTGATATGCAATATCAGTTTCCACCTCAAATTTGCTTTGTGCGAGAGAAGTAAAATATAAAGAAAACGAGAAGATACATATTAGGCATACTTTCATTCCTCACCCTATTTATTTAGTGACTTGATTTTTTATGAAGATAAGAACTATCATATAATAACACAATATTTATGTTCATAATTTTATTATGCAGTACTCTTAATCCTAATCATGATCTTGCCTCTTAATCTCTCAAAGAATCGAGTAAGATTAAGAAAAAGAACAAGATTAAGAATTATTTGTGTAACGTGAGTGCGTAATTTTACTAGATATTTGACAGGGAAACAAAATGAAAGAAAAAATTAAAGTACCGGATAAAATGAAAGCTATGGTTCTTGAGAAACAGGGAGAACCTTTAAAATTAAAAGAAGTTCCTGTTCCCGAACCAAATGAAAACCAAGTTTTAATTAAAATAAGTACATGCGGTGTTTGCCACACGGATCTCCATATAGTAGATAAAGAACTTACAAATCCTAAACTTCCCTTAATCATCGGACATGAAATTGTCGGAACTGTGGTAAAAAAAGGAAACAATATTACCAAGTTTAATCTTGGAGAAAGAGTTGGAGTGCCATGGCTCGGATATACATGCGGCGAATGTAAATACTGCAAGACCGGAAAAGAAAACCTTTGTGACAATGCATTATTCACAGGATACAACATTGATGGAGGCTATGCTGAATATTGTGTAGCAAATGAAAAATACACATTTAACATCCCATCACAATATAGTAATGATGTTTCAGCGGCACCGTTACTCTGTGCAGGACTTATTGGTTACCGCACTTATAGAATGGCTGGAGAGGATATTGAAAACCTCGGAATTTATGGTTTTGGAGCAGCAGCACATATTGTTGCTCAAATTGCAATCTTTCAAAAGAAGAAAGTTTTTGCTTTTACCCGACCAGGAGATACCAAAGCACAAGAATTTGCAAAAAGATTAGGAGCGTACTGGGCAGGTGATTCGAATCAAGCCCCACCGGAAA
>JBJKPP010000095.1:0-8483 GCA_046706145.1 Ignavibacteriaceae bacterium
GAAAACTAAAACCTCAATCCCGATCTTCTAAGGGAGTTCTTTTTTTAAAGTTTAGTATCCGCCTCCAAAACTAAATCAACGTTGCCGCTCAATGTTTGAGTGCCGCTAATTCCACTAACTGTAATAGAGGCCTGGAAACTATTGCTGGAGAGATTATTTAAGTAATTATTGAAAGCAATTATTTGATTCTGCGTTAAGGTAATTACATAAGATTTGTTTACATAATCAGCTAGTCTAAAGTTGGTTGCCGTATAAGTAAATATTGTGGCATTATTTTCATCCATAACTTTTATAGTAACGTCAGCAGTTATAGTTGTATCAGAGATACCTGTAAATGTAAGAGAACTTTGAAGATAAGAAAGTGATTTTATCTTATCCTGATATTGGCTGTAGGTATCAGACTGTTTATCAAGCTGATACAAACCCGTATTATAAGTTGTGCCGGAACCCGTCACCGAAAATGGAATTCTAAAAGGAATGTTTAATGGTACAGAATTGATGTTATCGCATCCGAAATTAAAAAGTAATAATCCTAATAGCAGTATTGGTAAAGTATATTTTGCTTTAAACATAAAAAATTTCTCCTTATTAAAGACCAAAAGTTAATCCTGCTGAAAGCACAGGCTGTGAGCTTATGCTGTAATCTGCGTTAATTGTTATGACTGGTAAATCTAAGGCAAGTCCTAAAGTTGCTCTAAATGTATCTCCACCGTTAAGATCAACACTTACATTTTGATCTTGTTGGAGTGCCGGGTCACCGCTATTAGGGTCACCTTTAATAGTATATTTTGCTGTAAAACTTGTGCTCTCATATTGCAATCCAAAATAAGGTGTAATAACGCCAAAAGTTTTACTTGCGTGAGCATTAAATGCAACACTGCTGCAACTAATTAAGTCGCCAACGGAAAGTTTGTTATATAGAAATTGAACAGCTACGTCAACAGGAATAAGCGGAAAATATTGACTGACCTCATGAGCAACGCCTATTCCAAACATGTTAAAATCCTCGTTATCACTAATCTTGATTGAAGGAACGTAGCGGAGCATTACTTCCGTACCCATAAAATCCACTGCTATTTGCGGCATAGCGCCGGGTGCGTAACTTGCATTGAAGCCTCCAGGTGTTGTAATATAACCCTGCGGGCCAGCATAATAACCGCCCTGGTCTCCATATATGGTTGCTGCCGGGCCGCTTGTATAATCCGAGGGAAGTTGAGGTGTAAAGGTTTTCTGATCTTCAGGAATCATTATATACATTGCTCTGAAGCTTATGGAGAAAGAAAATAAATTACTTATGCTGGCAGAATTGTATGCACCTGAATTTAAGCCGGCTCCTAATGTAGTTGCAAAAGGTTTTGCGTAATTTTTCAGATTATCCGGACTTAAAACTGAGAATCTATCCTGTATCTGTGAATAAATACTGCAGCTAAAAAGTAAGACAGCGAAAAAAGTCGCGAAATATTTTTTCATTTATTCTCCAAAAATATTTTTTTAGAAATAACAATTAAAATGCCAAAGGAAATATTAGGAAATTTTATCAAATAAACCGTTAATAGAATGAAATTTAGCTGACAGGCTGCCCAATTAGCTCTTTTGCACCTTTCAAGCTTGCTTCGGTAATATTTTCACCGCTTAGCAATTTTGCCACCTCAACTATTCTCTTTTCATAATCAATCTCTTTGATAAAACTAATCACTCTGTCGCCGGATATTTCTTTTTGTACTACAAAGTGATGGTCAGCCTGACTGGCAATTTGAGGTAAATGTGTTATTGCAATTATTTGATGATTTTCGGCAAGCGATTTCATTGCTTGCCCGACTTTTTGAGCTATTTGACCGCTTACGCCTGTGTCTATTTCATCAAAAATTAAAATAGGAAGTTTGTCGGTCTTAGCCAGAACGGTTTTTAGTGCGAGCATAACACGAGAAATTTCTCCACCAGAAGCAATCCTAGCTAAAGGTTTGGTCGATTCTCCCATGTTCGTAGAAATGTAAAACTCTACAAAATCATATCCGTCTGAATTAAATTTATAATTATTATTTTCTATTTTAAGATAATCTTCTTCACCTTCGGCAATTTGATTATCAATTCTCACTTCAAATTCGGGATTAGATATTCCTAGAAATTCAAGAATATTTTTTACATCTTTTTCAACTTTCTTCAAACTCTCTTTTCTCTTCTGAGAAAGTTTTTTTGCTGAAGCTGAACAGTTTTCATGTACTTTTTGAAGTTTCTCCTCTAAGCCTGAAATGTTTGTTCCGGAATCTTCTATGGTATTTAACTCTGAACCAATTTCTTTTCTATGTTCTAGGATTGATTTAAGAGAGCCTCCGTATTTTTTCTTCAGCATACTTATTGAATGTTGTCTCTCGCGTAATTTTTCAAGTTCTTCTGGATCCATTTCAATTTTATCACTATAACTTCTTACTTCATCCGAAACATCTTTAATTATTGTGACCGCACTTTGAAATTCATGGAGGATACTTTCAAATTTTTTATCTATTGTATTAAGTTCATCAAGATCATCTTTGATTTTGATGAGAGCATCATACAGCGCGGAGTCTGATTCGAATAGCCCGTTATAAATTCCATGTGTTAGTTCAACTAATCTTTCGGAATTTTCAAGCATTGACAATCTAGATTCTATTTCATCTTCTTCACCTTCTTGAGGAGAAACAGCATCTATTTCCTTTATTTGATACAAGAGCAAATCTCTTTTTTCAATGATCTGAGAATTATTTTCTCTAAGCTCTTTCAGCTCTTGTTTCAACTTAAGGTATGTTTTAAGCAGCCATTTATAATTTCTAAGAAGATCTTCTGTATTTGCAAATTGATCGAGATAATCTATATGGGTTTCAGGCCTAAGTAAAGATTGATGTTCATGCTGACCATGTAAATCAACCAACAAATCCCCAAGTTCTTTTATCAAAGACAACTGAACAGGCGTATCATTAACAAAACATCTGTTTGCACCTTTTAAAGAAACTTCTCTTCTTAAGATCATCTCCGGATAAAATTCAATTTCGTTTTCTTTCAGAAGGGTTTTAATTTTCTTGTTGGTCTCAACATCGAAAATTCCCTCGATGATTGCTTTCTCAGCGCCTTCTCTTACAACCTCGGTGCTTGCACGATCACCTAGCAGAAGTCCTAAGGCATCGATTAAAATTGACTTTCCGGCTCCTGTTTCGCCAGTAATAATATTTAATCCAGTTTTGAAATCTACTTTATTTTCTTTTATTAGAGCATAATCTTTAACTAAAAGAGATTTTAACATAGAGTCACTATATTGTTTTTAAAAATGCTAATTATAATAGGATTTTTCAAAAAAATGTGTTTCGGCTTCATTTCTCAAATATATCTTCAACTTCAGTGTATCAATTTGATTAAAGGACTTAAGTAATATTTTGACTTTCATTATCTTTTTTACCGACTTTTACTCAGCAAAAAATCAATACGAATAAAAGAACCTTAAAAAAGCTTTATTTCACTTTCTTTTGATATATTTTTCCGCAAGATATATACCACATATCGTCTTTGCATCAAATATTTTACCATCCATAATTAGGTCTTCAACTTCAGATTTACTGTATTCTAAAATCTGCATATCCTGCTCGCCTTCTTCACGGTCATGTTCACCTTTGGTAAGCTCACGTGCTAAAAAAATATGCAAGATCTCTGAGCAAAAACCGGGGGTGGTTGCAATCGCAGCAAGCTTTACAATTTCTTTTGTTTTATAACCTGTTTCTTCCTGAAGTTCTCTAATTGCACATTCTTTAGGATCTTCACCCTTATCCAATTTCCCTGCGGGAAGTTCTATAACTGTTTGTTCCAATGGATAACGGAATTGCGAAACAAATATAATTTTCCCATCATTTTTAATTGCAACTACCACCGCTCCTCCGGGATGAACAGCAGTTTCTCTAATACTTTTGTTACCGCTTTCATAAGTTATTTGATCAACTTTTAAATCAAAAACTCTCCCTTGATAAAGAACATCTGTTTTTTCTACTTTATAATTCATACTGTAATTTCTTTACTCCTGTAATTTGTATCATAATAAGGTATTAGTTCACTTCCTAAAAATTTCAATAGTGCAGTTATCACGCCAAGGTCGTCCAAATATCCAATTAAAGGACTGATATCCGGTATGGCGTCTATGGGAGATATAAAATAAACTAGTGCAGCAGTAACAATTGTCTTTCTATGCCACGAAACCTTCGGGTCTCGCATATAATTAACAAGCGCTAAAATATCTTTTGCAAAAGATATTTTTTCCCCTACACGCTCCAGCTTTACCCATAAATTTTCTTCGATGACTTCAATTTTCTTTTTTGTATCTTCAACACTTCCGCCAAAGTCAAGGTCATCCAACAATTCGGTTCCATTATTATAATCTTGTTTGCCGGCATATAAATTTTCCTCGTTCATATCAGCTCCTTATTTTTTATGTTTCTCGAACCAATCAAAAATTGAATCCCACCACAACTTTGCATCTTGAGGTTTTACTACAAAATGGTATTCATCAGGAAAATAAATTAATTTGCTTTCTACTCCCAGTCTCTGCAACGAGGTAAACAATTGAAAAGCTTGTTCTTGTGGTACTCTAAAATCGTTTGCTCCTTCAAATATGAGCATTGGAGTTTTTGCATTTTGAATAAATCTCTCCGGGTTCCATTTTTCATATAAAGCCCGGTTCGTCCAAGGAGTTCCTCCAAATTCCCACTCAGGGAACCAAAGTTCTTCCGTTGTACCGTACTCACTTATCGTATTAAAAACACCATCGTGAGAAACAAGTGCGTTAAATCTGTCCGTGTGAACTTCAATCCAATTTATCATGTAGCCGCCATAGGAAGCACCCGCCGCAAATGTATTTTTCGGATCTACAAAACTAAAATGCTTAACAGCATAATTATAAACGTCCATCAAATTCTCATAAGGTCTTCCGCCCCAATCCTTTGAGACTGCATTCGTAAAAGCTTGTCCATATCCGGTACTTCCAGTCGGGTTCGGTGCAATCACCACATAACCTTTTGAAGCAAAAAGCTCTGTGTTCCACCTGTAGTGAAAATCATCTTCCCAATGTCCTTGTGGACCGCCGTGTATTAAAAATATCATTGGATATTTTTTGGAAGCATCAAAAAATGGGGGTTTAACCAAAATTGATTCTATCTTCTTCCCATCTGCTCCCTTGCACCAAAAAGTTTCCAGTGGAATCATTTTTATTTTAGATAGAAGTTCCTGGTTCAAATTAGTTAATTGTTTAATATCTTTACCATCATTATTCATTGAAAAAATTTCATAAGGCTGCGTAGATTTTTGCTGCTTAAAGTAAATAGTTTTGCCATCTGGGGAAACCATTAAATTGGTATTGCTATGATCTTTAAGAAGAAGAGAAATCTTATCCGAGTTGATATCTAATTTATAAATAGAATTAAAAATTTCGTTCTCTGCAGTAAAATAAATTGTTTTTGAATCTGGCGACCAAACTATTTGTCCAATTGATCTATCAAGGTTTTTCGAAACATTCTCTAGTTTTCCTGTTGCCCTATTATATAGAAACAAAAACAATTGACCTGATTCGTGGCCAGGAACCAATATAGAAGCAAAGGCTATATATTTACCATCAGGTGAATAGACAGGCTCATGATCTACACCTTTACTAACTGAAATTTTTTTGGCAGGAGTTGGAGCATCTTTCTTTACATCAGATAACTTTACTGTATAAATTTCATTATTTGTACTATATGCAACTACAGAATCAGGGTTCATAGTATAGGCAATTTCCTCTCCATCAGGAGAAAAGTTGAAATCATTATCACTGCCGAGATCCAACGGTGGAGCATCATTCTTCATCTTATAATTCAAATCGTAATAGTCATTAGATACCGCATCATATAAAAACAAATGACTTCTTTTGCCATTCAGCCAATGATTCCAATATCTAAACATTAAATGAGTAAGTATTCTTGCATCAACCTTACTTTTTGCCTCCTCTTCGTCTTTTGCTTTATCACAGTTTTCACTGCCACATTCAGGATATACGGATGAGATTAGCAAAAACTTTTTACCATCAGGCGACCACCTAAAATCCGAAACCCCGGTATAAAGATTAGTATTCTGTTTATCATCACTTCCATCAAGATTACATGTGTGAATTTGATCATCTATCAGATATGCAATTCTTTTCCCGTCAGGTGAAAAGGCTGGCGAGGTTTCGTCTTTTTCAGAATTCTTCAAAGGTCGTAAATCAGAACCATCAGTATTTACAAGGTAAATGTCTGCATTTCCTTTGTTTTCTTCCATGCTGTAAGTTGTTACGGTAAAAACAATCGTTTTTCCATCCGGTGAAAGATTCATTGTTCCAATGCGTTTCATCGCCCATAAATCATTTACAGTAAGTGGTTTTCTATTTTGTGCATGCAATATAATTCCTATGAAAAGTGTAAAAGTGAAGAACAGCTTCATCTTGTCCTCTAATAGTATAGATAACTTGTTTTAAAATAACTTAACTTAATTTCAAAGGCAATTGAGTATGATCAGTAACATTAAGTTCAATAGATTCAACATAAACAATTCATTCAACTTTGAGGATAACTAATAGAATAGTTAAATTTCTTTGGATTAGTTGTCGTTATTTTTAATAGCACCACCATTTTTCCAAAGCAAGAGGTAACTTATTGAATAGAGGTGACTTACTGGAATTGGAAGTAGAAAAATATTCTTTTGAAGGCAAAGGAATTGCAAAGATTTCTCTAGACCAATCCGATTTAACAATCGGCATAAGTACAGACAAAAAATTTGTTATTTTCATCAATGGTTCATATCCAGGCGATAAAGTCAAAGCGGAAATACGGAAAGTAAAGAAATCTTATGCTGAAGCGAAACCAATAGAAATCCTAAAGCCGTCTCCTTTCAGAATTACTGCAAAGTGTAAATATTTTGGGGAGTGCGGCGGATGCAAACAACAAGACCTGAATTATGATCAACAAACGAGATACAAATATGAACAGGTAAAAGAAATTTTTGAAAGATTGGGAGGCTTTAAAAACATAAATATTGAGGACATTATTCCTTCTGAAAAAATTTTTTATTATAGAAATAAAATGGAATTTTCTTTTTCAGACAGCAGGTGGCTTACTAACATAGAAATAAATTCTGGGATGGAATTAAAGAAAGATTTCGCTCTTGGTTTACACACTCCTCAAAATTTTGAAAAAGTTATAGATATAGATGAATGTTTTCTCGAATCAGAACTAAGCGCTAACATTTTAAACTTTACCAGAGACTTCTTCTTAAGTAGAAAGATCTCCATTTATTCTACTCGAACAAATGAAGGCTTCTTACGAAATTTAGTGATAAGACAATCGAGCCGCACAAAAGACCTAATGATAAATCTTGTTACTTTAGCAGAAAAGGATGATTTGGTAAAAGAATACACAGAAGAACTATTTAAGAAGTTTCCAGAAATTACCACTGTGGTCAACAACATAAACTTAAAAAAGGCATCTGTGGCAATTGGAGATTACGAAAAAGTTTTTTACGGTGAGGGTTTTATTTACGATTACATTAAAGATTACAAGTTTAGAATAAGTGCAAATTCATTTTTTCAAACAAATACACTTCAAGCTGAAAAACTATATCAAACAGCTTTGGATTATGCAAATCCTAACGGCAGAGAAGTTGTTTATGATCTTTATGCCGGGGCAGGAACAATTTCAATTTTCTTTTCTAATAAATCAAAAAAGATATATGCTTTTGAATCGGTTGAATCTGCCATAGAAGATGGGAAAGCAAATTTGAATATTAACAATATTCAAAACGTAGAGTTTATTAATGCAGATTTAAATAAATCTTTTTTAAGTATCTGTTCAGATAAAAATTTACAAAGGCCCGATCTCATAATTTTAGATCCACCAAGAAGCGGCGCACACAAAAATACAATTAAGGATATTATAGAATTGAATCCGCCCAAAATAGTTTACGTAAGCTGCAACCCAACAACACAAGTGAGAGACTTAAAAATTCTAACGGAAGCAGGGTATG
This sequence comes from Ignavibacteriaceae bacterium, assembly GCA_046706145.1. Classification (GTDB taxonomy): domain Bacteria; phylum Bacteroidota; class Ignavibacteria; order Ignavibacteriales; family Ignavibacteriaceae; genus JBJKPP01. The sequence continues at coordinate 8,044 of JBJKPP010000095.1, forward strand.
ATTTAATTAAGATGAAACCCGTTGACATGTTTCCACATACATATCACATAGAAAACGTGGCATTGTTACAGAAAAAGTGAGATTTCCACCTTATTAACTTTGTTTGTTTACAGTCATCAGGCTCGGTTATCTACTAATAATACAAATTCACCTTTAAGATTTCTTTGTTCTGCAATTTTATAAACTTCCTCCACTGTTCCTCTGAAAAATTCCTCGTCTTTCATAGTTAACTGGTAGGCAAGCACCACTTTAGTCTTCTTTCCAAGAATTAATGAAATATCTTTAAGTAGAGTTTTAATACGATATGGAGTATCAAGAATCACTATTAATTCACGAATCTGTTTTAATTGTAACAATTGTTTCCTGCGAACTTCTTTTTTAGGCGAAAGCCAGCCAAAATAGTAAAACTTGCTTATATCGAATCCCGATGCAACGAGCGC
>JBJKPP010000096.1:0-8327 GCA_046706145.1 Ignavibacteriaceae bacterium
GATTTTAGCGAGGGAGTAAAACTGGAGCCAGATTCGGCACAGACTTATAAGAATCTTGCATTTGTTTATATGAATCTGGGAGAAAATGATAAGGCAATAGAACCACTTCAGAATCTCGTAAAAAAAGAACATTCGGCGGATGGTTACAAATTACTGGGTCAAATACTGGATAATAAGGCGTCAGGGTTGATGAGTAAATATAAACAGTCAAAAGATGCGCAGGACAGCGTGGATGCCATGTCTACATACAATAAAGCTATAGATGTTTTGCAAAAAGGCAGAAGTCTTTATCCGAATGACACAGACTTATTGCTGTATATTTCAAATGCATACATCGGTACGGACCAGATGGATAAAGCAAAAGACGCATTTAAGGAAGGTATTCAAAAAGATTCCACGAACAAATATTATAGATACGATTACGGAGTTATACTCTTAAATTCAAATGATTACCCTGGTGCTATAACACAATTTAAAAAAGCAGTTGATTTGGATCCCAACTACCAGAATGCTATATATAATTTAGGTATTGCTTACGTAAAATGGGGAACTCAAATTAACTCAGAAACCCTAAAGAGAGATTCAGCTTCAACTGATACAACATATAAGTTGAAATATCAGCAAGCTTTACCTTATCTTGAAAAGTTAGTGCAGCTTAAAACAGACGATGCTTCTGCATGGGAACTTTTAGGTAAAGTTTATGCTGTTCTTGGACACAAAGAAGATGCGACTAATGCTTTCAATAAAGCAGATAAGATTAGAAAGAGTCAATAATATTATGATTGATAACAGTCAGAAAGAACAAGCTCAAGGTCAGCAAATAAATATTGAGCTGGGAGAAAAAGAAGCTGAAGGGATTTATTCCAATTTAGCTATTATAACACATTCTCCTTCGGAATTTATAATTGATTTTACCAGAGTGGTTCCTGGAGTTCCCAAAGCAAAGGTATATTCAAGAATAATTACGACACCGCAGCATGCAAAAATGTTCTTGAAGGCTTTGAAGGACAATATCGAAAAGTTTGAAACCCGCTTTGGGGAAATAAAAACTGAAACTCCCCCGGCTCAACATTTTGGGTATATTCACAACCCTAAAGATGAAAAGGTAAATTAAAACTAAATTTTAGTTTGTAATGAGAGGGCTCGTTTTTTTACACGAGCTCTTTTTGTTTATTACTGTTTCATTCTGGGTAAATTGAAAAGGGCGGCTGCTAAGAAAATCAAATTTGCAAACCAAGCTGTCAAAAGAGGGTTCATTGCACCATTCTTCCCGAATGCTTCACTTATTTGCATGAAAGCCAAATAAATAAAGGTTATAAGTAAATTAATCCCAACCTGAACTGATAATCCACCTCTACGTTTGGTTGTAGATATTGGCAACCCGAATAATACTACGATTATGCTTGCCATTGAAAATGAAAATCTTGAATAATATTCTATTGAAACACTAGTATGGTCGGTACCCGCTTTTTCGTCAGCTTCAATAGTTTTTTTCAGTTCTGTCAGATTCATTTCCTCGGGTTTTTGCTGTTTCGTGGTCAATTCCTTTGGAGTAAAATGCAAGTTCGTTAGATTTTTCTCCTTAAAAAAAATCACACTCTGGGAAGAATCCCCAAAAGTTCTATAATCTCCATCAAAGGCCTTCCATGAGTGGGTGGTGGTATCGTATTCCATCCTATTAGCATCAACTCTGGAAGTCATATGTGGGAAATTGTTTCTATCAAAAGTTTGAACACTAACCTGGTAAGCCTGTCTATTAGCATCATCGAAGTAAGATATGCTTACCATTCTTGTGGGAGAATCTTGGAAGAAAAGGTTTCCCCCAGTATATGCGAGATCCTTTTTTAAATATTTTCTTGAAATGTTAACCTTGGTTTTGTTAGCAAGCGGTACTACATATCCGATAAAATAAATCGACAGCAGGCTAACGACTAAAGCAGTACATAAAAAGGGGAGCATGAATCTATAAATGCTAACTCCCCCTGCCTTGATTGCGGTTAGTTCGCTAAGATTGGTAATTCTTCCAACAGTAAAAAGAGCACCAAAAAGTACAGATACAGGCGTCATCAGTTTTATAATTTCCGGTGTGAAGACAAGATAGTAGTGGAATATCTCTCCCGCTGAAACATGCTGGTCAATAAAATCATCGAGATTTTCCATCATGTTTAACACAACAAAGATTAGTGTAAAGGCTATAAGTGCAAAAAATATGCTTAAAAGGAATTGCTTGGTTAAATATTTATCTAATATTTTCATTGAATCTGTGAAGTTTCTTCTTCGTTTACCTGCCGGAAGTATTTTGGTGTAATTTTCTTCAAAAATGAGAAATCTATTGTTACCGTTTCTTTTACAGTTCTATACGTAAGCATAATTCCGGCAATACCAATTACTACGTTCGCAGCCCACATTCCCCAGAAAGGTGAAAGAATATTTCTATCGGCTAGTTTTTCACCTCCTATCAAGAACGCCCAGTATATTACAAAGAAGATTAGACTAATACTTGCCGCCACACCGAACCCGCCTTTTCTTGTCATTGTTCCCAGCGGAGCACCAATTAGTATAAAAACAATGCACGCAACCGGGATGGAATATTTTTTATAAATCTCAACCGTATATTTGTTTACTTCATCCTGCATGTAGCTCAACCTGCTAACATCCATATTGATTAAGTTCTCTGCATTTTTAATTTTATTTAATGCACCCAGATAGGTTAATTCTTTCTTATTCTTTTGATTTATCGAAGATGGAGTGAATGGTGAACTGCTGCCGGATAGCATATACTTTTGCGAGTTCCTGCTCAAACTTTGCGAATAATTTGATCTTAATATATTCAAGCTATCAACTATAGTTCGCATAGCTTCAACGCTTAGTTCTCTTTCACCTCTTGAGGCACCAGGACCTGATTGTTGAAATGAGAATTGTTCGGCATTCATCGTTAGTCTGTGTTTTGTAAAAACCAATTTCCTGTATTCGGATTTGTTCCTCACGTCAGATTCATGTATCTCACCATCTTTTAGATCCATAACTAGTTTAGTTTGATCTTTTGAAAAGTAGAGTTTTCCATATTTTGCAGTTACAATATCAACTTTGTACGGATCAGAGTAATCATAAATTACTACATCTTCCAACTCATTTGTGTTGTTGTTAATTTTCTTAACAATAATTGCATAGTTGGGGATTTCTTGTGAAAAGACATTTGGTTCTAAAGATAAAGTAGGTTTTAATCTTGAAATATCTTGCTCCAATATTTTTGCTTGATGATTAGCATCTGGAAGAACATCATTATTAAAAATGAAGAGCAGATAAGCTAAAGCTATACTTGCTATAAAGGGGGCAAGCATCATTTTATACAAACTAACACCACTTGATTTCATTATTGTAACTTCATTGCTCTGACTCATAGAGCCAAATGCCATTAAAGTGGCGATTAATACTGCCATTGGAATAACCAGCACAACCATCCATGCAAGATTAAATGATATTAACTTTGTAATTATCCAAAAACTCAGTCCCTTTCCTACAAGTCTGTTGGCGAATTTCATCAAAAACTGCAGAATAAAGATTCCCATAAGTGCCAAAGTTGAGAAAATGAACGGAATTGCATGATTTCTAAGTATGTATTTGTGCAAAATCATGTTATATATTATCGCTGTTTTTCTTATGTTTATTCGAAAATTAGTTTGGATAGTCCATTTTTTATATTTTTACAAAAAAATAAAAAAATATTTGTTCAAATAGTGCAGAAAATTTTCATACTGTTAATCCTGACCTTTGCTATTGGCTGCAACAGCGTACCCCCGGTAAAAAAAAATTTGACCTTGGTTAAAGATAGCCATTATCCACGTTGGATAAAATCATCTACTAAATCTTCCGACCAAACTTCGGGTATTGCTTATTTAGGAGCAAATCCAAGTGGCAGCAAGGTTTTTCTGTTAGCTGATGATATAGGGAAAATTCGGTATCTAGGTATAAAGAACGATACAGTATTCTCTGTATCAGATATTGGATTTACTAAGAATGTTCAGGCATACCTGGATACCTTTCCTAAAGCAGATTTTGAAGAAATAGTTTATGATAAAAAAGAAGGAAATGTTTATTTATCTATAGAAGGTGACAACCCCAATCCGAAAAAATTTGTAGGAATATATTTGGTGAATTTTAAAAATGGTAATGTTTATTCCGATACTATTAACAATATTACAAAGTTACATTTCACACCATCCGATTTGTTTCTGAAGTATGTCCAAAATAATATTGGGTATGAAGGGCTTGCGCTTGATGACAATTATTTTTACTTAGGGTTTGAGGGATTTGTGAGCGATGGAGTTTATGCTGATAGTACAGTTCTTTTCATTGCTGATAAAAAAACTAAAAAGATAATAAAACAAATAAGCACCAAGAGTTTGGGAATACATACTATTTGTGGCCTGTATTCTGATAAGGATTATTCTTTATATGGTGTCGATAGAAATAATAAAAAGATATTTCACATTAATTTTAATGATGATCTCAGCATAAAAAATTATGGTTTGAATAGTATTCCGACAAACATTCCCGGGTACCCTCAATATGATTACGTGGCTTCTCTGGAAAGCATAACAATGGATAACCAGGGAAATTTTTATTTGACTGATGATCCGTGGAAAAGATTTTATATTCCCTCTAAAGAAATTTTGGCTAAGTTAGATTCAAGTACTGTAGAAAATTTCAAAAATTTTATTCCGGTTATTTATAAATTTAAAATCAATTACCAGTAGAGAAGGTGAGTTAATTGCAAGAAGTAATAAAATATATAGAAACTAATAAACAAACTTATATAGAAGAACTAAAAGAGATTCTAAGAATTCCCAGTGTAAGCAGTGCTCCTGAACATAAAAAAGATGTCTTAAAATGTGCGGAATTTCTTACTAATAAATTGAAAGATGCAGGTCTCACCAGAACACAGATTTTTCCAACTGAAGGCCATCCTCTAGTTTATGGCGAATGGCTCGGAGCACCCGGCAAACCTACAGTTTTGATTTATGGACATTACGATGTACAGCCGGAAGACCCTATAGAGTTGTGGGATAATCCTCCTTTTGAGCCAACAGTAAAGAATGGTAAAATATATGCACGCGGGGCCACTGATGATAAAGGACAAATGTTTATGCATATAAAAAGTGTTGAGGCTTATTTCAAAACATTGGGCAGCTTACCATTAAATGTAAAATTCATTCTTGAAGGTGAAGAAGAAGTGGGTAGTGAAAACCTGGATAAGTTTATTAGTCAGCATATAGAATTACTTAAGTGTGATACTGTTTTAATTTCGGATACAAGTCTTTACGAAAAAGGTGTTCCTACACTTACTTACGCATTGAGAGGTTTGTCCTATTTTGAATTGGAGGTTGTAGGCCCAAGCCGCGACCTTCACTCAGGTGCGTTTGGTGGTGCAGTTGCTAATCCTATAAACGTTCTTGCTCAGATTATTTCGAAAATGCATGACAAGAACGGAAAAATTAATATTCCAGGATTCTATAAAAATGTGCTCAAATTAGATAAGAAAGAAAAGAATAATATCAAAAGATTAAAATTTTCTGAAAAGCAGTTTGCTAAAAGTATAGGCATCCGTAAATTGAAGGGAGAAAAGGGTTACTCGACTTTGGAAAGGTTATGGAGCCGTCCGACATTAGATTGCAATGGAATTTTTGGTGGATTCATGAACCATGGTGCAAAGACAGTTATCCCTTCTAAGGCTACAGCGAAAATTAGCATGAGATTGGTACCTAATCAAAATCCCAAAAGAATAGGAAAGTTATTTAGAGAATATGTGAAAGAAATTACCCCAAAGTCTGTTAAAATTAATCTGAGAGAACTACACAGTGGTGTGCCCAGCTTAGTTCCTTTGGAAGATAAGGCAATAGTGGCAGCTTCAAAGGCTATGGAAAAAGCGTTTAAGAAAAAAATTGTATATATAAGAGAAGGTGGCAGCATTCCGGTAGTAGCGACTTTTGCTAAGAAACTAAAAGTTCCTTCTGTTTTGATGGGAATGGGTCTTAATTCTGAAAACCTTCACTCTCCAAATGAACACTTTGACTTGAATAATTTTGAACTTGGAATAAAGAGTTCCGCTTATTTTATGGATGAATATTCCCATTAATTAGCTGACGAAGAGAATATTTTCAGATTGACTGATTTTATCTCTAGTTCAGTATATTCCACTATACAGTCACAAAACCAAGCTTTCTTACTTAATTATTTCACTAAAAACGAATTGTATTGTCGAACATTATTACGAAGGATATCCAATTTTTGACAATTTGTAGGTTGAAAATTTAATTCGCAGCTTTGCAAAAAGGTATCAAAATTTGGTGAACTTTTTACTATTTTAGATAAATTATATCGAAAAACTTTCATAAAAAACGGAGTTAATTGATGATTGATACATTAGAGAATGCTTCACCTCTAATTAATTTTTATGAAACAATTGGGGCAAACATGAAAGGTTCCGATGGTATTAAATTGGTGAGCTATTTCACGAACATAGAAAAAGAAGTTAATACTATCTATAACGGAGTCGGTCTAAGAGATATTTCCCATTATGGTTTTATAGAGCTTAAAGGTACGGATGCACTTGATTATATCCATAGAATAAGTACAAACAATGTTAAGGAACTCCAAAGAGAAAAAATTGCAAATACTATATTCACTTCAGAAAAAGGTAAGATAATTGACTTTTCGAAGTTGATTAATTTTCAAGATTATCAAATTTTGGTTTGCAATAGAGCAAATGTGCAAAAAGTAAATAGCTGGTTACAAAAATATGTTATTACGGATGATGTTAAGATTGAAGAAACTAACGGCAAATATGGATTGTTGGAATTACTAGGACCTCAAGCAGATTCCTTTGCAACTCTAATTTCAGGAAACGTTGTAAATATTCTCAATCCCGATACTTTTAAAATTGTGAATACAGACGGAATTATATATTTCTTGATGAAAGTTATGGCTAAGGATGGAAAAAGAAGATACTGGATATTAGCTAATTATGAAAACACTGAGAAACTGCTTAAATATGTAAACGAGAACAAAGGAGTTTTTGACTTTAGTTTTATAGGTGAGGACTCTTACAACGTTTATAGAATAGAAAAGGGGATTCCGGCTGCTCCTAATGAAATTAATATGGAATATAACCCGCTCGAGTTGGGTCTAAATTCTGCAATAGACTTTAATAAGGGGTGTTATATTGGTCAGGAAGTTATTGCGAGGTTGGACACTTATGACAAGGTGAAAAAACATCTGATTAGTTTTGAGTTTACGGAGCCAATCAATTTTACCGGGAACATTATATTAACTGATGAAAAAAATCTTGAGGCAGGGGTAATAACTTCAGTGGCAAATTCTGTAAAATTGAATAAAACGATTGGTTTGGGATTTGTTAATAAACTCTACACCGATGATGGAGCAGTTTTAAATGCCAGGATAGATGATGAAGATAAAGCAACAAAAGTCATAGTGAGAAATATTCCAATCGTTAAATGAAAATTTATACTAAAACTGGCGATAAAGGTGAAACGGGTTTATTTGGAAACGGCAGAGTTCCTAAAGATTCCTTAAGAATAGAAGCTTATGGAACCATTGATGAGTTAAATTCGTTTATAGGGCTGACAATTACTGAGATTAAGGATGAGAACGTTAAAGAATTGCTTTTAGAAATTCAAAATGAACTTTTTGTTATTAGTACGGATTTGGCAACACCAAGTATTGAAAAGGATGAAAAATTAAAGATTAAAAGGACATCAGAAGATTTCTATTTAAGCAAAGAAAAAGAAATTGATAATTACGAAGAAAAATTAGAAAAACTGAAGAATTTCATTTTACCTGGCGGCTCAAAAGGAGCTTCGTATTTACATATTTGCAGAACAATTTGCAGAAGGGCCGAAAGAAGAACCGTTAGTTTAAGTAAAGCAGAAAAGGTAAACGAAAATATCTTAATTTATTTAAACCGTTTATCCGATTTATTATTTGTTCTTTCACGTTTTGAGAATAATGTCTCAAACCATCCCGATGTTATTTGGGAAAGTCAAAAACCTTAGTATTAATCTTTTGACTTTTAAACGGGGGTGACTTGGTTTCGACGGGGTTGAAGAGACATAGAACTGCGCACCGTGTTTCCCGAAGCACACGTTAAACATTTGGGAAAAAAAGTAACTGGCGAATATAACTACGCCTTAGCTGCTTAATTAACTTTAAGTAGCCGTTCTTCAAGTCTTCTCATGCCGGGATTTGAAAGGACGTCGTTTAGGTGTGATAGCCTAGTTCATCGCCCTTATGAACAAAGCGAAATTTTT
>JBJKPP010000097.1:0-9263 GCA_046706145.1 Ignavibacteriaceae bacterium
CTCAATCTCTATTCCTCTCTTTGAAAGCTCAGTGACAACTTCCTTAATTATTATTTCAATCAATTTGTTAATATCTATTTTCAATATTTTCCTACCACATGTTTTTCCGCTTTAACTAAGCTATAAAACCATGCAATCATTTAGTTCAGCTTTTATACTGATTAAATATTTCTTACTTAATTCTGAAGTTTTACAATTGCTCGGGTTTACTTCTTTTATTGTACAAGAACATTTATGCTCGCTTACTTTATCTGCGGATACAACACTAATTCCCTTCCGCGCAAGTTCACTTACAACTTCAGCCACAATCGTTTCAATAAGATTTTCAATATCCGGGTTCGACACTAGGCACCATCTGATTTCTTATAAATATATTTTCTTCCCGAAGAGATCGAATCAATAATTCCTACAATAGTATTGTCCGTTGCGGCTTTCTCAGTTGTTTTTGTAAACCTGGCAGAAGAAGAAGAACAAACCAAAACAATATCTCCATTACCCGCACCGACAGAATCAGTGCATGCGGCACTCTTCTTAGTACCGGATAATTTTTCGTCCAGATATTCCACAACCAATAACTTCAGTCCGTCCATATTGCCGGCTTTTTTAGTTGCTACCACGTTTCCTATTACTTTTCCAATCTTCATATTTCCTGCTTACATCTTTCCAATAAAATCGACATAACTTTCCATACGTACATTAGCTGCATTTGCATCATCAGTATCAAGATGAATCTGCAGTTTCCAATTATCGTTTGTTCTAATAAGAACATTTTCAAAAACAGTTCCCTTCTCTCCTCCGATACGAACCTTGCAAAAGTCACCGTTCTTTAATCCCATAGAAGCAGCTTGAGTATCCGTCATGTGGATATGTCTATTTGCAATGATGGCACACTTTTCAAGATATACAGAACTGTTTGGACCAACGAGAGTAAGAGGTGCGGCATCATCCAATTTACCAGAACTAGAAACCGGAGGGTTTATGCCAAGAAAGATCGCGTCTGTTAATGAAACTTCGACCTGATCGTATTTTCTAAGTGGGCCTAAAATTCTAACATTAGGAATACTTCGGAGTTTTGGTCCCACAATAGTTAAAGTATGTTTGGACGCAAATTCTCCAGGCTGATACAAAGGACGCATTGATTCAAACTCTGTGTTTTCGCCAAACAAAGCATGAAAAGTTTTTGGAGTTAAATGAATGTGGCGGTTTGAAATACCAAGAGGAATTCTGTTATGATTATTATTTTCACCGAAAGTATTTTGTTTATGAAAATAATTACTAAGAACAGCAGTATCGCTGTCAGACAAAACACTTCTTACTTCCTGGGTAATTATTTCTATTAAATCCTGATCGGTTAAACTTCTATTCAAAAAATATTCTCCTGAAAAAATATCCTTTTGGGTCTATCGAGTAATTATTCATTCTAATATGTTTCAATATTATTATTACTTTTTCTTTTCTTGACGCAAGAAAAGAAACAAAAGAACATGTGCTGAAAAAGAAAAGCTAAAATTTAATTGCGTTCCGTTAAATCAAAATAACTCCCCCGACAAGTCAGGGTCAAACAGATTTTGATTTTTAACACTTTACTCCATAAGATTTCTTAACGCTTTTCTTTTTAGGCACTCAGGCTCCTTTTCTAAGAACAAAAAATATTGACGAAATCTATTTAAGACCAATTAACAATTCTTATCAGGATCCATTTTAATATATTGCCTTTACAAAATTAATATAGCTGTACAATATCTGCCGACTTGTTAATCTGCGATAAAGACTTCAATTCCTGCTCTCTTGAATTTATCTAATTCCTTTTTAGGTGCAGTTGAATCTGTAATTATTTTTGATATTTGAGATACATCAGCATAGGCTGCTAGACCAGATTGATTAAACTTACTGCCATCAACTAAAACTATGACTTGTTTCGCCCGATTTACAACAAATTTCTTTAGTTCTATTTCAAGCAGATGCGCATCAGTTAAACCTTTTTCGTAAGAAATTCCCCAGGCACCGAGAAAAGCCTTTTGAATAATAAGATCCTTGAGGAAGTCATTTGTGGGCAGACCCATTATTGAACCTGAGGTATGTCTCAAATATCCACCTGGAAGCAAGACATTTATATTCTGACATCCCATTAATTCTATCGCAGTCCAAACTCCCGTTGGAATTACAGTAAGTTCTTTTAACTCATTTTTACCACGTAAGGCATGTGCAAGCGCTAGTGCTGTGGTACTTGAATCAAGTAAAATAGAATCCAGTGAATTGACAAATCGTGAGGCGAACTCACCTATCTTCCGTTTATTTTCAAAGTTCTGATTCTTACGGGTTTGAAAAGTAAATTCTTGTCTAATCCGTTCCTCAAGTAAACTAGCACCACCATGAGTTCTAGCCACTTTTCTCTGTTCCACTAAAACATTCAGGTCCGAGCGGATTGTTACTTCAGAAACATTCAATTGATGACTTAACTCCGTCACAGATATATTTCCTTTTACTGCAAGCAGTTTCAAGATTTCCTGCTGTCTCGTGAGCATTTAAAACCTTAATTATAAAATTACGTGTAATTTAAGTATATTTTCGTTTTCTTACAATATTTTTATGACTATTTATGAATTATTTATGATAATTTACTTTTGTCAAAATTTATACATAATTGAAACATTTAACTTGCACCTAACAAGACTAAAAAATTCGAAGGCAGGTTAATTAAGGAGCTTTTAAGTGGAAGACCAATTTATGATATCTGCTGCAATACAAAGCCTCATCCGAAAATAATCACGTTAAGATATAAACGAGGTTTAACATAACATCGCTTGTGGGTTATAAAGTGTATTGTGGATAAATTAAACTTCAAACTATAAATTAACGTTTATTAAATTAGTAGATTAAGGAAATTCGAGAAAGTTTAACAGGATTAAATTCAACATGTCTGATTTTCAAAAACATCCCTTTGTCGATGTAGAGTACAATGCCGAAGTTTATATTGGGTGGAACGACATCTTGTCAGAAATGAAATCAGCGATTTCTAAAATCGATAAGATAAAAAAAATAATCATTCTAGAATTGTATCACGGAGTATTTGAAGACGAGGTCATCAATAAATTATCACATGGATTAAGACCCAATTTACTAATCTTGTCAAAAAATCTATATCATACCGAAGATGAAATCAAAGAAATGGTATATCCTTATGTGACAGACGACCGAGTATTCGGGCATCTAAGCAACCTTGAAATAGAAGCATATTTTAATAATGTAAAACTCGAACGGGCACGAGCAGAAATATCCAGGATCGTTGAAGGAACGGTGCTCGTTGCAGGAATAGGTGCTGCCGTTGTTTCACCAGAATGTGACTTGTTAATATATGCAGAGATGGCAAGATGGGAAATTCAAACCAGAATGCGTAAGCATGAAATAAACAATTTAGGAGTGAAAAATAAAGATGTAGAAGACTGGGCTCTTCTGTACAAACAGAGTTACTTTGTTGATTGGCGTGTCTGTGACAGATTGAAAAAGAGAATTTTACATAAATGGGATTATGTATTAGACACAAACAATCGTGACGAGCCAAAAATGGTTAATGCAGAAGCTGTAAGAGAAGGTTTGCGCCAGTGTTTAGAACGTCCTTTTAGTGTAGTACCCTTTTTTGATCCTGGTCCATGGGGTGGTCAATGGCTGAAAAGAATTTGCAACCTAGATAGAAATGAAGACAACTTTGCATGGTGTTTTAATTGTGTTCCCGAAGAAAATAGTTTACTCCTAAGGATAAACAAAAAGATTATTGAATTACCCTCGATTGATTTGGTTTTCTTTGATTCTCAGAAACTTCTGGGGGAAGAAGTCTACAATTATTTTGGGGATGAGTTCCCTATTCGTTTCGATTTTCTGGACACAATGGATGGCGGAAATCTCAGTCTTCAAGTTCATCCCTTAAAAGAATATATTAAAGAAAAATTTGGTATGGAATATACACAAGATGAAAGCTATTATATTATGGATGCTAAACTAGGAGCAGTGGTCTATTTGGGTCTTAAAGAAGGAATAGACCAAAACGAAATGTTAAAAAAACTTGAGGAAGCACAAGAAGACAAGATAAAATTTGATACGGAAAAATTTGTTCAAACTTGGAATGTAAAAAAACACGATCATTTTTCTATTCCTGCGGGAACAATTCACTGCTCAGGAAAAGACTGCGTAGTTTTGGAAATTAGTGCCACCCCGTACATTTTCACCTTCAAACTTTGGGATTGGGGACGGTTAGGACTAGATGGAAAACCACGTCCTATAAACATTGAACACGGGAAAAATGTTATACAATGGAACAGAACCACGAATTGGACGGGAAAAAATCTAGTTAATAGAATTGAAAAAATTGATGAAGGAGATGGCTGGGTTGAAGAAAGGACAGGACTTCATGAGAAAGAATTTATCGAAACACGTCGTCACTGGTTTAAAAAGGGCGTTCTTCATAACACAAATGGCGGCCTAAATGTTCTTAATCTAGTAGAAGGTAAAGAAGCTGTTGTCGAGAGTCTTACTGGTTTATTTGAACCTTTTGTAGTTCATTATGCAGAAACATTCATTGTGCCAGCTAGTATTGGACAATATTCAATACGCCCATATGGTAAAAGTGAAGGGCAGGTATGTGCTACTATTAAAGCGTACGTTAGAACAAATATATAATATAGAAAAATGCTGAAAAGAAGATTCGGAATTCTTGTCCAAGTATTTTAATTTTTTAGGAAGAAGTGAAAAAATAATATACCATATCAGATTTCTCACATGAAACAAAGAAACAATACTTACTTAATTCTCATTACCACCGCAGCTGCATTAGGCGGTTTACTTTTTGGTTTTGACACTGCAGTTATCTCTGGTGCGGTCCCGTTTATAAAAAACTATTTTAATCTAAATAATATAATGCTGGGTTGGGCTGTCAGTAGTTTACTAGTTGGATGCATCTTTGGCGTGATTGCTTCCAGTAAACCTTCGGATGTTTTCGGTCGGAAAAAGACGTTGCTTTTCGCAGCGCTTCTTTTTCTGATTTCAGCTATTGGTTCTGCGCTATCAGAACATTTAAACATTTTCATCACTTTCAGGTTCTTGGGAGGTGTTGCTGTTGGTACTGCAAGTGTATTAGCCCCTATGTATATATCAGAAATTTCCCCACCAGAGAAAAGAGGCGGTCTCGTTTCTTTGAACCAATTAGCGATCGTAATTGGAATACTCATAGCTTTCTTTTCAAACTATCTACTTTCTTCGACAGGAGAAAATAACTGGAGATGGATGCTTGCCGTAATGGGACTACCTGCATTGCTCTTTTTTGTGACACTGTTATTCATTCCAGAAAGTCCGCGCTGGCTTATTCAAAAAGGGAAAAGGAAAGAAGCATACAATATTATGGAGAAGATAAGCGGAACAGAATTAGCAAAGATTGAACTAGAAGAAGTTGAGAAGTCCGTCACTTCTGAAAATAAGGGTTCATATAGAGAAGTTTTTTCTAAGAAGATGAGTCCTTTGATTTGGATGGGAATTATTGTAGCTGTTTTTTCACAAGTTACAGGGATAAATTCTATAATGTATTATGCTCCAATGATCTTCGCAAAAACTGGAATCGGGATGAACAATGCCTTTATGCAAACTATTGCTGTTGGTGCAGTCAACTTGATTTTCACGCTCGTTGCAATTAAATATATAGACAAATTTGGACGTAAACCTCTTTTGATTGTCGGTTGTATTGGAATGGCAATATCCCTTTTCGTGATAGCTGCAGCTTTTTATCTTCATCAGTTTGGAGGAATTTTGATACTACTATTTGTTCTAATTTATATAGCTTCATTTGCGGCGTCTTTAGGTCCGGTTACTTGGGTATTCGTAGCAGAAATATATCCAAATAGATTAAGAAGTGAGGCAATGTCAGTTGCGGTCGTATTTCTTTGGGCTGCTGTTTTTATTGTATCATTACTCTTCCCATATATGCTTAATGTTTTGGGTGGTGGTACAGCATTTTTAGTATTCGGAATCATGTGTTTGATTTATCTGGTATTCTTATTTGTAAAGGTACCCGAAACTAAAGGAAAAAGCCTGGAAGAATTGGAGAAAATTTTAATTGGGTAGTAATTTCTCGCATGTTTTTCATATACGTCCAAATATAATACTGAACGTCAATCTTCATTTATTATTAGTATTTTTAATTGAGTTTAAATAATTTTTTAAGCATTAAATTAAAAGGATTCGATAGAAACCTAATCCTTTTTATAGATTATTCTACAAAATGAAAAAGTTTAATAAAACTACTATTGATATGCTTGCTCATATTCCACCAACAAAATAGAATCGGAGATTATAAATGACCTATATTAATGACAAGAGAACGATAATGACTTTAGATGCAGGGGGAACAAATTTGGTGTTCACCGCTATACGAGGAGGAAAACAAATTACAGATGAAGTTATCTCTCCAACAAACGCTCATAACTTAGATATGTGTCTTTCAACTATCATAGAAGGATTTAATACGGTCAAGAAAAGGTTAGACGATGAACCGGCTGCAATAAGTTTTGCATTTCCTGGTCCCGCAGATTATCCCAATGGAATAATAGGAGATTTGCCTAATCTCCCTGCATTCAGAGGAGGAGTTGCTTTAGGACCAATGCTAAGTGAAAAATTCCAACTCCCTGTTTTCATCAATAATGATGGAGATCTTTATGCATATGGAGAAGCTATTGCTGGATTTCTTCCTTATGTTAATAATCTCTTGGAGAAGGCCGGAAGTCCCAAAAGGTATAAAAATCTTCTAGGTTTAACGCTGGGAACAGGTTTTGGTGCTGGTATCGTATGCGATGGAAATCTCTTTGAGGGGGACAATTCCGGAGCAGGAGAAATTTGGCTCCTCAGAAATAAACTGGCACCTTCAATGAACATTGAAGAACATGCAAGTATTAGAGGTGTTAGAAGAAGTTACTCACGTGAGATGTCTATTAATTTTGATGACTCTCCTACCCCAAAAGATATTTATGAAATTGCAATTGGCAATCAAACCGGGAACAGACAAGCTGCTTTGAAGGCCTTCAAAGAAATGGCAGAGGCAACCGGCGATGCCATTGCAAATGCTGTTACTCTAATAGATAGTCTTGTAGTTATCGGTGGAGGACTTGCAGGTGCTTCTAGCATTTTTTTACCCCCTTTGATAGATGAGATGAATGGAAATTTTACTTCGCCACAAGGAAATCAGTTTCGAAGATTAACACCAAATGTTTACAACCTAGAGGATGAAACTCAACTTTCAAGGTTCTTAAAAGGTTCAGCCAAAGAAATAACAGTTTATGGGACAGACAAAAAAATTAAGTATGATCCGGAAATGCGAATCGGAGTTGGAATTTCGAAAATAGGGACTTCTTTCGCAATATCAGTTGGAGCTTATGCCTTTGCGCTGAAGAAATTAGATCAGTAAGCTATACAATGGAAAGACGGTGGCTGATTATTCTGTCTATTTAATCAAGAATAGCATTGTGCATAGAATAAATAACTTATCTTTTTTCATTTGGGATTTGTCAAAAATCAGTTAATTTATAGCTGAATTCTTATTAAGGTTCTTACCTGATTAAATAAGTGTTTTTTGTACTTCTACTTAACATATTAGCAAACAAAGCCAAATAAATATGATTTGACAAACTAACACTAGATGTTTACAGACTATTTATCCACAAAATTCGTTTTAAAAATCGGACCATTAATAGAAAGAATTTTGTTTAACATTTAAAAATTTATAAGCAGGAAACCGAATGACAATAGAACAAAGTGGTTTCGTACCTGAAGATATAAATGCATCTAAAATTCAAGTGACAAAGCAATGGTGGGTTTTAATAGTACTAGTAATTATGGTAGCTTCAATATTAAGTCATGTTCTTTGGTTTATAAATTTCGTTCATGTTTTCTCTGGAATTTTATGGACTGGAACTGACTTGTTCATGGGCTTTATGATTGGACCGATTATGAGGAGAATAACTATCCAATCCCGTAAAGAAATGATCCTACGCTTGATGCCAAGGATGCTATTTTATATGCCGCTTCTTGCTATAGTTACGACAACCACTGGCTGGTATATGGCAGAGTGGCTTGGATTTTTCTCAATGCCCTTTCCATATATATGGTGGCTGATCGCTGCATTGTCCATAGTTACAATATTAGCCATTCAAGGATTGGGAATATTACTGCCTACAAACCTTAAGGTGTATTTTGAAATGCTAAAAGAAACACCTAATGGTCAAAAAATCCAGAAATTAATGAAACGATATGTAAAAGTAGTCGCGATCCAAGGATTATTGCAGATTGCGATTATTGTTATAATGTCAAGATTTGCTACCGGAATATAAGAGTGTTTCTATCTAGTTTATTTCTAATATTCAAATTATTTTACATAGACTATTTAGAAAATCGTGTTATCAGTAGAAAACTCAAAGATTGTGTGCTGTAAGAATTATTTGAAGGACTGAAATTGAGTGTATTATAACCAGTGCTTAATTATTATCATAGCACTTTCTTCTTTAAATAAAAAAAACAGTTGCTCAAAAATATAATTGGAATAGCAATGACTAATGCTAATAATCAAAGAAAATTAAGCTACCTAAATTGTTACTTAATGTTTTTAGGAATAATCCTATTCAGTTTAGGATTTCAGCAAATTAACTTTGGTCAAATAAAAAATGTTTTAGAACTATCAGGAAATACAAAAGGCTGGTTTGAAGGTTTTGAAAAAAACCTCGGGAATAATCAATTTACATATTTTTCTTTTAGAAGTGATGTTACAGAAGGACTGCTTACGCGCTGCACAAACGGAGAAATGCCAATAAAATGGGAAACCGAAAAACTTCCCTCTAACTGGACTCAACCTGAAGCCGGATTTGTTTGGATAGCCGCGATTAATTTAACTACTCAACCAGGAATATTTGATGTATATATTAATGGTGTAAAACGTTTCGAAATTCTTGCTTCAAAACAAAAAAACTGGATATTAAGAAGTGAAGATGGCGGTAGACTTGCATTTACAAATGTAGAAACAGATCAGTACGGAGATGCACACGGATATATGTCCCTATTAGCACCAACAAAATGGTTAAAAAAGGGTCAAAGCCAAATTATAAGTATCACTGGGAGTCCAGCAGGTCAAAGTACATGGCTTATAGTTTTCCAGGCAAATGATGCACTTTCTTACCTGCACAACTCTGTAGCTAACGATGCATGGATGGAGATCGACTTAGCAAGAGGAAAAA
>JBJKPP010000098.1:0-1412 GCA_046706145.1 Ignavibacteriaceae bacterium
TCATCCTAAAGTTGAAGAGTATGCGATCGAAGCAATGAAAAGATGGAATCTTGAGCCTATTATGCATCCAATCCGGGGCGGCACGGACGGTTCAAAACTTTCATTTATGGGGCTTCCATGCCCAAATATTTTTGCAGGCGAACATAGTTATCATTCTAAAACCGAATGGGTTGCCGTACAGGATATGGAATTGGCTGTAAAAGTGATTGGTGAAATTTGTCAAATCTGGGAGGAGAAAAGTTAGTAAATTAAGTTCGTGTTATCGTAATTGCAGTAAGAACGTCAGAATTTTATAGCTGTATGCTTAACTTCTAGTTAATTTGAGCATACAGCTTTCTTTATATATAAATACTCGACTCCGCTGGTATTGAATGTATTTGGTCTAAGATGAGTTATATCAACCAGAGTGGTTAACCAGTTTTTCACGGTTCTTTTTATAGTTCTCTAAACTTTCGTTTATTATTTCATAGGCACGTTCCTTGCCCACAAATTCTTGCACCACCACTTCTTTCTTTTCAAGTTTTTTATAGTCTTCAAAAAATCTTTTAAGTTCAACAATAGTGTGCGGGGGCAATTCTTTTATATCATTTATGTAATTAACGGACATATCATTGTTTGCAACAGAAATAATTTTGTCATCACTTTCTTCATTGTCCATCATGTGCATAACACCTATCACTTTTGATTCAATTATACTCAAAGGGTCAACATCGATTGAACAAATTACAAGTATGTCTAGCGGGTCGCCGTCTGTTGCGTAAGTTTGCGGAATAAAACCATAATTAGCAGGATAATGAACTGCTGAGAACAGCACCCTATCCAGTTTTAGAAGACCACTTTCCTTGTCTAGTTCGTATTTCCCTTTGGAACCTTTTGAAATCTCAATAATACTTCTAACAATACTTGGTAAGTTTTTCCCCGGATTAACAGAGTGCCATGGATTATAATTGTAAATCATTATCCTTCCTTTTTTGATTTAAATGATGTGTTCGCAAATTTATGAAAGTTTTGTTTCCCATAACATGTTCAAATAATAGGCCAATTTTGAATAGCTTTTTCGTTTTACTAACTTAGTTCTTTAAAAATTTCATAATACAAATTACTGAAATGAGACTGAGTAAGTCATTTGTTCCTACGTTAAAGGAAGTTCCTAGCGATGCAATAGTTGCCAGTCATATACTCATGCTGCGCTCAGGTATGATTAGAATGATTTCCGCCGGGATCTATTCTTTCTTGCCTCTTGGATATAAAGTAGTAAAGAAAATATCGCAAATTGTAAGGGAAGAAATGGACGCCATTGGTGGACAGGAGTTTCATCTCCCCGCATTAAATCCAAAGGAAATTTGGGAACAAACCGGCCGTGTGGAAGCTTTCGGCGATGCTTTGTTTCATGTTAAAAATAGAGATTATGT
>JBJKPP010000099.1:0-4675 GCA_046706145.1 Ignavibacteriaceae bacterium
CTGTGTTCAAAGTTTTAAGAATTATCTTCTTCCCCAGGAAGATATGGTTAGCCACATACACTGCAGAAAATAAATCTTTCTTAATGCATTCAACTACTTCAAATTTTTCAAACAAAACTTCTGGGGATGTATTTTCCATAATTTAATTTTCTTCTCCCAGATCCTTAATCTTAAGTTGAACCCATCTGACTGAAACACCCAAGGATTTAGCAGTCAAAGTTTTATTTCCATCATATTCTTTAAGGCGTTTTAACAGGATTTTCTTCTCAATCTCTTTTAGACTGCCCCTAAAATCTACCTCCTCATCATCTTCTTCTATAATAACATGTTCTGCTAAAAGCTTGTTTCCATCGCAAAGTATTAAAGCTCTTTGTATAACGTTTTCTAGCTGTCTTACGTTACCCGGCCATGAATAAGATTCCAAAAGAGTAAGCACCTTCGGGTCTAGATGAATTTCCTTATCTGAAAATTTCTTAAAAAAGTGCTTTACCAACAAAGAAATGTCGCTCTTTCTTTCTCTAAGAGGAGGAATATTAAGAGGAAAAACATTTAATCTGTAAAAAAGGTCCTGTCTGAATTTATCCTCTTTTGAAAGTACTTTTAAATCCTTATTAGTAGCTGCAATTACTCGTACATCAACATTAATTACTTCGGTATCACCTAATCTGATTATCTCTTTGTTTTGTAAAACCCTCAACAATTTTGCTTGTAAAGCAGGTGAAATATCTGCAATTTCATCAAGGAAAAATGTTCCGCCATTTGCAACTTCAAATAGTCCCTTTTTATCAGAGTTCGCTCCTGTAAAAGCTCCTTTCTTGTAACCGAATAGTTCACTCTCTAGCAAAGTATCCGGTATAGAACCGCAGAACTGTGCCAGGTAAGGTTGTCCATTTCTATTGCTAAGGTTATGAATAGCCTTAGCAACAAGCTCTTTGCCTGTACCGCTTTCACCGTATATTAATACCGTCGCATCAGTTTTTGCAACTTTATGAATCAATTCAAAAAGTTTATACATCGCCTTACTTTCACCGACAAACTCATCAATTCTATCTTTACTTTGAAGTTGGTTTTTCAGTATTGTATTCTCATCCTGAAGTTTTTCATACTGAATGATTCTTTCTAAGGCGAGGGAAACTAAGTTTGAAAAGAAGTCAAGGAAGACTAAATTTTCATCTGTAAATTCTTTCCTATTAACCCTGCTGTCAACCAATAGAACTCCCCATATTTTATTCTCATGAAAAATGGGAACGCCAAGTACAGAAGTTATATTGTGCAGTTGTACGCTCTCAAATTGTGAAAGATGTGGATCACTTTGTACATCATGGTAAAGCATAGGTTCTTTCTTCTCGATTACCTTACGTAATATTCCGGAAGAAAAGGAAGATAAATCAGAAATGCTTTCCTGACCTATATTTCTCGCTGCAATAATTTTAAATTCACCCCCATCTTCATTGTATTTTACAAAAAGTCCGCGTTCCGCGTCTAAAACCTTTATGACTAAATCTAAAGTTTCCTCAATAAGAGTTTCCTGGTAATTGACAGCATTTAAGGTTTGAGTAATCTTGTAGAGAGTTTCAAATTGCTCTCTGGTAATTAATCTTGTTTGCTCGCTGTTTTCGGTGTTGTATTCAATCATTATACTAAATCAATACTTAACATAAATTAAAAGGTTTCTACATAATAAATGAAAATACAATCTTTAACTTTAAGGAATCTTGCTCAACCTCATTGTATCAGAAAAAGTAAGAGTATTTTCCCACTTAACCATTATCGTATCCGGCAAGTAACCATCTTTTTGAAGAATAAGGTCTCCTGCAACAGGAATCACATTAGATATTTCGAAATTTCCTAAACTGTCTGTTTTAGCATATGTCTTCTGCCGTTCCCAGTAAATCGAAACATCAGAGATTCCTGCAAACGGCGGAGTTGAATCTTGAACTAATCCATTTATGGTCCCATAATTCTGCTGCGGACTGAAAGGATCTAAAGGATTATCATGTGGTGCATTACACGAGATAAACGTGATTATAATCATTATTAATAATCCACAGACAACAGCACCTTTCCGCATAGCGGTCACTTCCGACAATACAAAAATTACTTTTTGATTCTTGAGAATAAAAACCTACTAATTTCTCACGAGAATTATCAGTATTGTTTTTAAAGATAAAAACCCGCAAATAAAAATAATAGTGTAATTCTGACGACTGTTAGCTCGCTCAAGCTAACGAATTTATCTCACTGCTAAAACTCACGCCTACCGATGAATTTTGGCAGTCAGGCCTATCTTATATCATCAACTACCGTGGAAACCGATATAATATCCGAAATTTTGTCATTATTAACAACAATACAGGTCAATTTATTTCCTGTATAAACCGAAGTGTCTATATAGACCACGTTGTTTTTCTCTAAATAATTAACTTTTTCTAGTCTTGTGTGACCCACGACTTGTAATTTACCAATGTTAAGCAGTGGATCCCTGGTCCATAGTATTCCGTATTCTTCGCCTATATCATCGTATATATTAGGTTTTACAGATTCAAGATTCTTGTTAAAATCTCCATCAATTATATCTTTGTAATGTAATGATATACCGGCATGTGAAATAAAACAATCATCTAAGTTGTAATAAAGTGGAGCATCCTTAATAATCTTTAGATGGTTTTGTAATTTCTCTTCGATTTTGTCATATGATTCAAGTGTTTTCTCGGGCCCATTGTATAACCAGGTTCTTCCCCAAAAACTTTGGGGGTCCTGCATGTAGTAATAGAACATGTAATCGTGATTTCCAGGAGTAAACTTTATATCATTCTCAATAACAAAGTCAACAACCTCGTGACTAAAGTTTCCCCTATCAACCAGGTCGCCTACGCAATAGGTTTCAATATCAGGGTATTTTTCTTTTACTTTTTCATGGAGCTCTTTCAATGTGTAAAAACAGCCATGAATATCCCCTATGATTGCTACCATAATATTACTTACTAATTAAAAAATATTATTTTCAATTTTCATATAGAATAAAATATAGATAACGTTTAACTGTAACTTTCAAATTGGTGTCACAGGTTTTTTGCCGCGTAAAACAGCGCTTACATTTCTTGCAGCTAGCATAGCCATTTTGTCTCTTGCTTCTACAGTGGCGCTTCCTATATGCGGTAGTATAACAACATTGTCTAACTTTAATAACTTCTTATTTACCCGGGGTTCATTTTCAAAAACATCTAAACCCGCTGCGAATATCTTCTTATTTCTTATTATCCTAATTAAAGCATTTTCGTCTATAATTTCTCCTCTCGCAGTATTAATAATAACTACAGTTTTCTTCAATAAATCAAGTTTTTTTGAATCCAAGAGATGATATGTATTTTTTGTTAAAGGTAGATTTATTGATAAAAAGTCGGCACTCTTCAGAAGTTTATCGAGCGAAACTTTCTTAGCATTAAGGTTATCGTCTAAATATGTATTTTTATGGTTTGAATAATACATAATTTTCGTTCCAAAAGACTTCGCTCTTATTGCAACTGCCGTACCAATTCTGCCGGCTCCCAAAATTCCAAATGTTTTGTCTTTTAGCTCAATTCCAAGGAGCAGCTTTGGATGCCATCCGGAGAATTTATTCTTTTCTATTAAATTTTTACCTTCATAAAGCCGTCTTGCGCAGGAAAGGGCAAGCGCCATGGTTAAGTCTGCCGTAGAATCGGTTAGAACATCAGGAGTGTTAGTTACAATTATGTTTTTCTTTTTTGCATACTGATAATCTATATTATTATACCCAACTGCATAATTTGCAATCACTTTACACTTTTGCATTGCATCAATTATTTCAGCATCAATTTTATCAGTAACCAAAGAGATTAGTGCATCTATTTTCTCAACTTCTTTAAGTAACCTGGATTTGGAGATAGGGGACTTGCGTTCAAAAATCTTGACATCAAATTTCTTTTTCTTAAGATAATCAACAGCAACTTCTGGAATATCTCTTGTAATAAAGACTTTCATTTCAACTATACTTATCCGAATAACAATCTTACAATAAAAACTGCGGCCAGAATTCCGCATACATCAGCTATTAAGCCGGCAGCCAAAGCATGTCTAATTTTTCTAATGTTCACAGCGCCAAAGTAAACAGCTAGCACATAAAATGTTGTCTCCGTGCTTCCGTAAAATGTAGAGACCATTATTCCTATGAAAGAATCAGGACCATGAGCTTTAAGAATATCAGCCATTATTCCAAGTGAGCCGCTTCCTGATAAAGGCCGCATCAAAGCCATAGGTAGCGCCCCTGCAGGCATCCCTATTAAATTAGTAAAAGGCTTCAAAACATAAGTCAGCCAGGCCATTGCCCCACCAGCTCTAAATATTCCTATCGCCATCAGCATTGCAACAAGGTAAGGAATTATTTTAACAGCGATGTTAAAACCCTCCTTTGCTCCTTCAACAAATTCTTCATAAACTCTTACTTTTTTGTATGCTCCATAACTAATAAATACAATTATTAGAAGCGGAATTGCAACTATGGAAAAAACTTGAATTATATCTTTGAAAAAATCAGGATTTAAAAAACTTAGAACCGAAGTAATAGATTTGCCCACACCTGAAAAAAATAAGATCGTCAGTACAGTTATAATTCCGATAATATATAAGAAGAATTTGCTGTTCTCACTCAGCCAGC
>JBJKPP010000100.1:0-20809 GCA_046706145.1 Ignavibacteriaceae bacterium
TGAAATTAAGACCTCCTAAATCTTAAGTAACCTAATTTTGGTCAGAAGTTTATTTTAGAAAATTCGCGGAGAAAAAATGATTTTAGACAAATTTAATCTAAAAGGTAAAACCGCACTTGTCACAGGATCAAACCAGGGGATAGGGCAGTATTATTCTTTAGCGCTTGCAGAAGCAGGGGCAGATATTATTGGTGTTTCATACACAAATCATTTTGAAGAAACAGAAAAGATTATAAAAGGAACCGGGAGAAAATTTAAATCTTATATAAGTGATTTTTCTGATCGAAAAGATCTATACAAATTTATCGAACAGGTAAAATCTGATTTCCTCAGAATAGATATTTTAGTAAACAATGCAGGAACAATTCTTCGTAAACCTATTGCAGAACACCCCGATGAATATTGGGATAAAGTAATTGAAGTTAATCTCTCGGCCCAGTTTGTTCTAACAAGAGAAATCGGAAAAACTATGGTTGAAAATGGTTACGGCAAAATAGTTTTTATTGCTTCATTGTTATCATTCCAGGGTGGAATTACAGTTCCGGGTTATGCTTCTTCCAAAGGCGGAATAAAACAGCTAACTATGGCTTTTGCAAATGAGTGGGCAACAAAAGGTGTTACTGTAAATGCAATAGCACCCGGCTACATTGCTACTGCCAATACAAAAGCTTTAAGAGAGGATCCTGTTCGTAACAAGGCAATCCTGGACAGGATTCCCGCTGGCCGTTGGGGAACCCCAGAAGATTTAATGGGAACTGTGGTATTCCTTTGTTCGGACGCTTCCAATTATTTAAATGGCAGTGTAGTTACGGTCGATGGCGGCTGGATGGGAAGATAAATAGTCTTCTCAGGCAGCTTCTTCTACTTGCGTGTGCTTAAAGGGAAAATCAAAATAATAAAAATTGTTATCCTCTTTTTTGACCTTGTCCTTAGTTAAAAAATAATTTTCCGGCTGGTTGCTGCCGTTAATGTATGGAAGGAACAGCCCTTCTTCAAAATATGTCTTTGGAAGTCTTATTTGATTATGAGCAACCAGATAAGCCATATCCAATGAAATTTTTCTCAACTGATGTTTGTCCTGTTTTCTAAGATAAGCAATTCTCATTAGTGCAAATTCCTAAATTTGTATAGAGCTAAATTACAAAAATTTGGGTAAATCATTGTAAAGTTAATTCAGCTTGTCCAAGGCTGCTATTCGGTGTTTTCAATGGAGTGGTGGAGTTTAGCGGAGGCACGCATGTTTTGCACGTGCAGGACTTTAAAAAGCACGATCCAGAGCAAAATGCAAATACAACCACTGACCATGGCATCGACGATGAAAGCCCCCGTGACGCCGTTCCAATCGAAGCCGTGACCGTCGATAACTTCCATGTAAATGATGGGTAAATTCATGGCGTTGGTGAGTACGGCAAAGATGGTGGAGGCAAGCGGATTACCCTTGCCAATGACGTCGAAAATGATGGCGAATGCGGTGGCGAACGCCGCGGCCTGGAAGAGATTTTCGCCTACAAAAGCAATGCCGAAGGTGCCAGATGTGCGAGGCAGCAGCAGCAGACTGAGAGTGAAACAGGCGCCGACAATGCCTATAGCGAGATACATGCGTCGTAATGCGAACTTCTTGGCGATGGGTGGAATCAGGAAGCTGCCGATCACGCCGGCCACGATGCTGCCTGTGCCGCCAAAGAAACTGACCAGACCCGGGCTGGTGTGAAAGTACTTGCCCCAGCCCCCGAGTGTATTGGTCAATGCAAACGAGGCGGAAGGTAGGATGAACATGGCCAGGGCCACCAGCACTTCGCGGCGTTTGAAAAGAGACATAACGTCTCGGCGGAAGCGGCGAAAACTCTCGCTGGCGAGGGTGTCGTCCACCATGGGTGCGGGAATGAAAAAGAACGAAAGCATCGGTGCCAAGAAGATGAGCAGCACAAGCAGCGCGGCGTTGCCCGGGGACAGATGCTGTGTCAGATAGCCAGATATGAGTATGCCGAGTCCTCCGCTGCATATGTTGAAGATTGTGTTCCACGAACCGAGCTTACTGTGGTTGTCCTTATCTACCAGGGCTCCGGTCCAGCCACCGACCGCAGCGCCGTAAAGGGCGATGGACAGGCTTGCGACCACCATAACGGCTTCGATTTCCACTTTCGACGGATGGTAGAACACGGTGAACGCCGTACCGAATACCCCCAATAAGCCGAACACGATCGCATAGGTGCGACGTCTGAAGCGAACATCGAGAATCGGCGCTATCAGGAAAACTAGGAAATTAGGAACTGAGATGATGGCGACTGCCTCGGCGATGTCGCCGCCGGGAACATTCTGGGCTGCTAGAATCTGTGGCATGGTGACAATGATGAAACCAAACACCAGGCCAAAGATGGCAACGGGGATGCTGAGCACCCACGCGGGAGGGACACTCCGGGCATTGCTCATACAAGGCCTCTCTGGTGTCCGCTTATTACTGGAAGAAGTGTTGCAATACACCATGGGCAAATACAATCATCCAAGGCTTCTTCATCTAACACAAAGGCTGTGTAAATATATCCTGTAACTGTTCCACAACAATTACATTTTGAATCTGATTCCTCTATAGATCCAAGTTCTAAAGCATTCGGACGATATTTGAAGACTGGTAATTGCATTTTTCTTCCTTCGGTGTATGACTAATAGTTACATTGCACAATATTTATTTAATTTCATTTATACATATATGCAATTGCATATATACATTCCAATTATAAATTATGCGAACTTTGTAAAATATTCAAGAAAAATTTAAAGTTAAAAAAAAGACAACTATTTAGAATAACTGTTCAGTTAAATTTCCTTGTTGACATTAGTATTTTTAGGCAATAATTTTACATTAAGTTAAAACTAGTGCGAGTATAAGGCGCCAAAAGAGGGTAGGCTCAAATGGTAGAGTGTCATCCCGACACATATCGGGATGAATGTCAAAGGTTCTTAAATATAATAAAGCTATATGCGAGCGTAACTCAGTTGGTAGAGTGTCAGCTTCCCAAGCTGAATGTCGCGGGTTCGAGCCCCGTCGCTCGCTCTAAAAGTTTTCAGTCACCGTAACTGCCACTACTCTTCATTTATAATAATAAACTTCTCATTAAAACCAATCATTATCATAAAGAACACAGGTGATTCACCTTTTTGATTTACAACTGCTTAATGTAGTATAAAAAAGTTATGTGCTTAATAATAAAATAACTTACTTTGATAAATTTATTAGCATCAATAATAGTATATTTAATTTTTAAATTAAATGAATGAGTAAGTATAAATCAGGAATATTATTGAGTTCACTATTAAAAGTCTAAATATTGATAGTTTAGAAATAGTGAATCTTAATCAATTGAAATAATCATTACATGAAAAAGCATATTATACCCTTTATTGTTTTTGCTATAATTTTATTTACCGCGGGCTGCTCGAACTTTCAAAAAAAAGAAAACACAACAGCCCTTGAACAGAAAATAGATACTACGCTCACCATGCCATACAACAAAATTTTGAAACCGGCTGGCAAGCAAATTATTTTTGGGGATTCTTCACTGGAAAATCACGCTTTGGATGTGGCGCTTTCTCCTGATGGAAAAACCCTTGCGGTAGAAGGACGCTATCGAGTTGTATTTGTCAACACGTCAAACAGCAAAATTCTTTATAATCTTAGGATTTCAAATTTTGATAAAAGTAATGCAACAAGTACTTATTCCGGGATAAACTGGCTTCAGGAAAATAGTAAACAGTATGTACTTTGGGGTACCCGGAACAAAGTAATGCAAGCTGAATGGAACGGCCAAACCGGCAAAATTGTAAAGAGCTTTGAGTTCCAACCGAAGAAAGGAGTAACTGCTTCCATACCAAATGAAATGGTCATTAAAAAAGAGGAAGAAAATTATGTGGTTTACCTTGTTCTCAATGGCAATGATGAAGTGGCCAAACTGAATCTCAATACCGGCAAAATAATATGGCAAAAACCTGTGGGATTGGCTCCTTACGGAATTACAATGGCAAAAGGGAAAATCTATGTTTCCGATTGGTCGGGAATTGTTCCAGCTCCCAATGATAAAAATACTGCGGGAATTCCATGGGAAAAAGCTAAGGTTAACAAATTTGGCAGTGTATCAAGCGGTGCAGTCAGCATTTTGAATCCATCGACGGGAAAAACTATAAAGGAGATTAATGTTGGATTGCATCCCAATAAAATTATCACCAGTCCCGACCAAAAATTTGTTTTTGTTGCAAATGGCAATGACGATAATATCAGTGTAATCAACACGAGGACCAACCGGGTTTCAGAGATTATTTCGGTACGACTGAATCATGAAAAAAATCCTTACTACGGAGATTCTCCGAACGGACTTGCAATTTCATCCGATGGAAAAACTCTCTATGTTGCTAATGGCATGGACGATGCACTCGCTGTTGTTTTACTTGGGAAAAAAGCTTCGGCAAATTCCAATTTTTCTAAAAGTACACTTTTAGGTTTTATGCCCACAGCGGCTTATCCGGGTGGTGTAACTCTAAATAAAAACAATAACATTTTATATGTCGCCAATATCGAAGGAGTTGGAGCCAGGCTCACCACGAAAAATAAAAATAATCATGCTTTCAAACTGTTTCACGAAATAAAAGGAAAGTCCACATCAACGGCAGGTGCATTCAATGCGCACAGAATGCTGGCTGTTGTTTCGGTTATTGCGGTTCCTGATAATAAAACGCTGGAAACTGATACAAAGATTGTTAGAGAAAGCAATGCACAGAAAAGGCTGGCACTTTTAAAACTGCTTCCAAGAAAAAATATACCACCGGTTCCGGTTCCTCAACGTATCGGTGAACCTTCAGTATTCAAACATGTAGTTTATATTATCCGGGAAAACCGAACTTACGACCAGATTTTAGGTGATGTAAAAAAAGGAAACGGCGACCTGGCTTTGTGTACATTTGGACAGAAAGTGACGCCCAATGTGCATAAACTTGTCGAAAATTTTGTTTTATTGGATAACTACCGGGTGTCCGGAAAATGTTCCGCAGAAGGGCACTTATGGACAGATGCTTCGATTGTTACCGATTACATTGAAAAGAACGTAAGAATTTGGTACAGAAGTTACACTCATGTTTTATATGATGCCATGGCTTATCCGAAAACAGGATTTATATGGGATGACGCGACAGACCATGGAAAAAGCGTTAGAGTTTACGGTGAAACCGCTATTCCACATTGGAACAGCGGGGAAAATTGGACCGGAATTTACAATGATTACTTTAAAGGCAACCCTTTTATTTTTACTAACCACACAACTATTGAAAGAGTGCGGGGCATTTTGGCGCCTGGTTATCCGGGTTATGACAGCCATGATATTACAGACCAGATTCGTGCTAAAGCATTTATTTCTGAGTTGAAAAAATTTGAAAAAGAACGCGGCGACCATTTCCCCGATTTAATTGTCATGGCGCTGCCTGATGACCATACCGGAGGAACCGCTCCGGGATTGCCGACACCGCAAGCCATGGTTGCTGATAACGACCTGGCATTAGGTAAAATTATCGATGCACTGTCGCACAGCAGGTTCTGGAAAAACACAGTGGTTTTCATTACCGAAGATGATTCCCAGAATGGATGGGACCATGTTTCGGCTTACAGAACTGTGGGATTAATTATAAGTCCCTACACAAGAAACGGCAAAGTAGTTGACACAGAATACAACCAGACTTCCTTTGTCCGGACCATAGAACAAATTCTGGGAATTCCGCCCATGAATATCGAAGACGCTACGGCTAAGCCACTGTTTAATGCATTTTCAGACAAACCGGATTTTACGCCTTATACTTTTGTGAAAAATGTTATTCCGCTTAACGAGATGAATCCATCGTTGAGTGCGTTGAGCGGCAGGCAAAAACGTTATGCCGAAGCCTCATTGGCTATGTCAAAACTGGGTATTGATATGGGGAATGATGATTTGCTGAACCGGATAATCTGGTCTTCTGTAAAGAAAGACAAAGACTATCCTGTAAAGTACGCAGGGAAAGAAGATAATGACGACTGAAAGACAGTAGTGAATCGATAATCTGACATTGATTTATAGAACATTCGCAGACTGAAGGAAACTGGTTCCCTCGTTTAATTCCCGTCATAAAAGTATTTAATACTATTAAATTACGATTCAAGTGCAATTCAAACTCACCGCAACTACATGCTTAAGAATTGACATATCTTCCCAAAATAAAATTATTACCTGATTTTTGTTATTTTTTCGTGTCAGTTCACCAAATAATTATATAATGACAAACAGCATACCCAAAGTAATATTACTCATTGAAACATCCAGAGCATTCGGCAGAGGTGTTTTGTATGGTATTGCAAAATACTCAAGACTTCATGGCCCCTGGGCTTTTTATAGAGAGCCACGAGGTTTGCATACCCAGGTTCCACGTTTAAAAAGCTGGAATGCTGACGGTATAATAATGCGTAATTCAGTCATTAATAATCAGTTGTTTAGTATGAAACTTCCCACGATTATGGTTATTCATGATCCGAACCGTCCAGCGCATATTCCTGCAATGGTTACAGATTCGAGAAATATATCCAGGCTGGCCGCAGAACATTTGCTCGACAGAGGATTTACCAATTTTGCGTTTTGTGGTTATACCGGCTACCACTGGTCGGACGAAAGGGGAAAATACTTTAATGATTTTGTATTTAGTGCCGGGCACAAAACTTATATTTATGATCAACCGAAGTCGAGAAAATATAAGTCATGGCATAATGAGCAGCAAAGAATGGCTGAATGGTTGAAGAACTTACCAAAACCTCTCGGTGTTATGGCAAGTAACGATGATAGGGGACAGCATGTTCTTGAAGCATGTAAAATTGCTAGATTGAAAGTTCCTGAAGAAGTTGCGGTAATCGGTGTGGATAACGATGCTATGATTTGCGATTTATGCGACCCACCTTTGACCAGCGTTGTTTTAGATACTGAGCAAGCGGGGTTTGCTGCTGCCGAACTTTTAGACAGACTGATGAAAGGGGAAAAAATGGCCGGGCAGGAAATTTTGGTAGAACCATCCCATGTTTTTAAACGCCATTCTACAGACATTATGGCGATTGAAGATTCGGAACTTGTCAAAGCGTTATACTTTGTTCGCAACAATGCTAAATATAATATTCATGTTGCAGATGTTGTTAAGGTTACTTCATTAAGTAGAAGGAGCCTGGAAACGAGATTCAAGAATGTGCTAAACCGTACCATTCAGGAAGAAATAAGAGGCACAAGGGTTAGACTTATTGAACAAATGCTAATTGAAACTGATAAGAGTGTATCTGAAATAATGAACAATTTTGATTTTTCAGATGTTGAACACATTGCCAGATATTTCAAGAAAGAAAAAGGGGTAGGATTAAGAGACTTTAGAAAAATACATAAGGGAAGTTGAATCAGTCAAATTAATTTCTGTTACCATCCATTTATAACTAGAACTAATCACTTATACTTAAAATAAATAAAGGAATAAAGGAGTTTTGGAATTTTGTGAAAAAGGCTATCCCATAATTCTATCATTCCAATACTGCAATGTTCCTATTAAACAAACTCCTAGTTTTTCAGTAGAAGTTAATATTAGTGGATTTTATTGCTGTTTCTTTTTACCCGGTCTGAACCCAATCGAATAAACAAGGCCAAGAATTATTAATAGGATGCCCCACCATAGACCAAAATGAAGACTCTTTAGAACCACATTTCTACCGAATGTGTTATATAAGGCTTCAAAAATATTTGCGACCGTAATGATAATTCCATAAATCAGGAGCAGCAATCCTATGAAAAACCAAATAGAGATTCCTTTACCTTCTACCATTTTTGCCTCCTACCAGAAAATAATATTGAGTGTTATAAAGACAACAAATATTACAGAAGCCCAAAATACCGGTTTCTTCAATAATGGAACGTGCCCTTCGGAAGGGATTTCCGTGCAGCCTCTTACTAGACCTACCAATTCCGATTCAGGCTTGGGCTTAGTCATAAAACTTACAACAATAGTAACGATAACGCAAATGAGCCACGACCATAATGCACGATACATATCCTGCGCCATTGTTTTTGCATAAGGAGAAAGAGCAATAAATCTTAATGCTGCAGGATTAATTTCTACCCAAAGCCACATGCCAACCGATGAAACAATACCGGCAAGCAATCCCCAAAAACCACCGGCGGCAGTCGTTCTTTTCCACAACATACCAAAGATAACCGTACCGAACAGCGGAGCTATAAAGAAGCTGAACAAAGCCTGTACATAATCCATTATGCTTGCAAATTCCTGAACCATATATGCGGTTCCAATGCTGATGATAACACCTATTATTGTACACCATCTTCCCATCTTTACATAATACTCATCAGATTTTTCTTTCTTAGTCAAATAGAGATGAGCTGGCCTGAAAATATCGTAAGTCCAAACAGTTGCAAAGGCGCTCACATTTCCTGCCATGCCAGACATGAATCCAGCAATTAGTGCAGTAACACCCAATCCTAATAGACCTGGTCCGGCATACCTTGCAAGCATTAACGGAAGGACCTCGTTATAACTATTAGCTCCGGTTGCAATAGCCTGCTGTTCTCCCACCAGATGAGGAAGAACTGCCAATCCGAGTAACCCGGGAAGAATAACTATTAATGGTACGAACATCTTAAATCCAGCTCCAATAATGGGAGCCATTTTAGCGGAACGTAAATCTTTTGCAGAAAGTACCCTTTGAACAACAAGAAAATCTGTTGTCCAATATCCGAAAGAAATAATAAGTCCTAATCCGAAAACAATTCCTGTCCAGTGGATACCCATGGGATTATCTTTAAATGATCCGAGGGTACTCCAAAGGTGGATATAATTTCCGTGTGGAAAATTTTGATGAATTCTTGCAACCATTCCACTCCATCCGCCCGTTTCAACGAGACCAACAATGGGAATGACCAATGCGCCGAGCCAGATAAGCATAAACTGTAAGACTTCATTGAATATTGCAGATAAAAGTCCTCCTAAAACAACATAGACCATAACAGTTATAGATGAGATCCATATGCTGAAATTTATATCCCAGCCGAGAACGACTTTCATTACCAGCGCCATTGCATACATATTAATGCCGCTCATAAATATTGTCATGAACGCAAATGAAACGGCTGAAAGCATGCTGGCGCTTTCGCCGAATCTTAATTTTAAATAACCGGGAACCGAATGTGTTTTACTTATATAATAAAAAGGCATCATAATTAGACCAAGGAACAGCATCGCAGGAATAGCCCCAATCCAGTACCAATGTGTAGCAAGAATTCCATATTGATAAGCAGAAGCCGCCCACCCCATTAATTCCAGCGAGCCGAGGTTTGCGGCAACAAAGGATAATCCCGCAATCCACGAAGTCATTTTTCTGCCGGCCATGAAAAAATCTTCCCCAGTTTTGGTATACCTCAATAAGTAATAACCTATTCCAAGAACAAAAATGAAATAGATTGCTATAATAATTGAGTCTACCCAATCCAGATGGACAATGCTGTTTGTACTAAACAACAGAGTTGAAAGCTGCATGCCTATTTTATATGTCATGATTCGTGCTTCCCTTATTTATTTTTTATTTATGAGGAACTAAAGTACAATGAAAAAATCGGATATTAAATTAACCCAATTTATTTAATAAAGAAATAGAAAATAGTTATATCGTAAAAATTAATATTCATTTTTTAACGAATATTTGTAACTTAATAAGATATATAAAGTGTACTTGCGCAAAATGGTTAATCATTAACGCAAAAGGGCTTTTCTAAAAGGAATTGTATTTTAATATTTATAACAATAATTTCTAATTAAAACAATTAGTAGATAATCTTTTGAGGCGCGCTATGAAAATTTATTATTCGTTGTTTATCTGTATTATTCTTCCCTTTTGTTTGGTCCTCGGGCAAACCAATAAAACTAACAGTGTTCAAAAGAAATATTTTGGAACTCTACAATCAGGTGAAAAAATATATTCTTATACATTAACAAATTCTCATGGCATGAGCGCAGAGATTATCAATTTTGGAGCAACTGTTGTGAAACTTAAAGTGCCGGATAAAAACGGCAAAATTGGTGATGTAATTCTTGGTTACGATAGTCTTTCCGGTTATGTCAACGGTAATTCTTTTTTCGGCGGAACAATTGGTAGATACGGGAATAGAATAAGCAAAGGTCGTTTTACGATAGATGGGAAAAAATATCAAGTAACAATAAATGATGGTGAGAATAGCCTTCACGGTGGAATCAAAGGATTTAACAAAGAAGTCTGGAAAGCAAAAATTGTAAAAGAAAATCCTCCGACAGTAGAATTCACTTATGTAAGTCCGGACGGTGACCAAGGATATCCTGGTACTCTTACGGCTACAGTAAAGTTTAATCTGACAGAGAAAAATGGATTTGAAATAAACTACAGAGCTACTACTAATAAACCTACGATCGTAAATCTTACAAATCATTGTTACTTTAACCTTACTGCTAATCCTGAAAATAACATTCTTAATCAAGTTTTAATGATAAAGGCTAACGAATTTACTCCAATTGATAGCGAATTCATTCCTACTGGAGAAATAAGAAGTGTTAAGGGCACACCAATGGATTTTAGAAAACCCACGACAATAGGTTCCCGCATTCACGACAATTATCAACAGTTGAAAAACGGCAAAGGTTATGACCATAACTTTGTATTAGATGATTATAATGGTAAAGTCAGAGAAGTAGCCACCGTGTATGATCCTGGCAGTGGAAGATTTATGAAAGTGTTTACCGATCAACCAGGGCTGCAATTTTATTCCGGTAATTTCCTGGATGGAACAACTAAGGGCAAATATGGAATCTATTACAAACACAGAACTGCACTTTGTTTGGAATGCCAGCATTTCCCGGATTCTCCCAATCATAAGAATTTCCCATCAACTGTGTTAAGACCGGGACATGTATATAGGCAAACTACTATTTATCAATTCTCAGTTAAATAAAATGGAGACTGACCGATAGCAGGTTGTCATAGATATTTTTCATTTGTTGAAATTTGATTTTTTGCCAGACAAAAACATGATGAGCAAATATACAATCGGTTTAGATTTTGGAACGAACTCCTGCAGGGCGCTTTTAGTAGATATTTCAGACGGTAAAGAGGTAGCTACTCATGTTTTTAATTATCCGTCAGGTGAAGCAGGGGTAATTATTGATCCTACGGATCCTAATCTCGCTAGACAAAACCCAGCAGACTATCTACAGGGAATCCAGGTAACAGTGAAAGAAGTTGTCAAAAAGGCTAAAGCATCACATCCTAAATTTTCTGTAGATAATGTGATTGGAATTGGTGTAGATACTACAGGTAGTAGTCCAATGCCTGTAGATGTGAACGGAGTTCCTCTCTGTTTCGATGAAAAGTTTAAAGATGAACCGTCGGCTATGGTCTGGTTGTGGAAGGATCATACTTCCCATGTTGAAGCAAAGATGATTACTGAAACAGCGTCAAAGATGAAACCCGAGTATCTTGCAAAAATTGGCGGAGTTTATTCTTCGGAGTGGTTTTGGAGCAAAATATTACATTGTCAAAAAGAAAATAAAAATGTAATAGATGCAGCATATACTTTTGTAGAAATCTGTGATTGGATACCTGCGGTACTTGTTGGTGATACAAAACCAGATCATATAAAAAGAAGCGTTTGTGCGGCAGGCCATAAAGCGATGTACAATAAAGATTGGGGAGGATTTCCGGATGCTGAATTACTCAAGGTACTTTCTTCGGAACTTGCCGATTTCCGATGGAGGATGAGAGAAGATGCTTTCCTTTCTGATGAAAAAGTAGGTTGCCTAAGTCAGGATTGGGCTGACCGTCTTGGCTTATCTACTAAGACCGTAGTAGCTGTTGGTGCTTTTGATGCACATATGGGTGCTGTTGGAGCAGGAATTAAAACAGGCACTCTTGTAAAAATTTTGGGTACAAGCACTTGCGATATTATGGTTTGGCCAAATAATAAACAGCTTGCCGATATAC
Source organism: Ignavibacteriaceae bacterium (assembly GCA_046706145.1). GTDB lineage: Bacteria > Bacteroidota > Ignavibacteria > Ignavibacteriales > Ignavibacteriaceae > JBJKPP01. Next base: position 12,056 of record JBJKPP010000100.1, read on the forward strand.
CTGGTGTCTGTGGTATTGTTAATGAATCAGTAATGAGAGGTTTTTACGGTATTGAAGCCGGTCAGTCTGCTGTAGGAGATATTTTTCTCTGGTTTATAAATAATTTTGTTTCGGAAAAATATGGGAAGACACAGGAAAAACGCTTTGCAAATTTGGAGAAAGAAGCCACACACTTAAAGCCTGGGGAATCCGGGTTAATAGCATTGGACTGGAATAATGGTAACAGAACTATTTTAGTTGATGTTCGCTTATCAGGCTTATTAATAGGTCAAACTCTTCATACCCAGCCTCATGAAGTTTATAGAGCCTTGATAGAATCTACCGCTTTTGGAGCTCTCGCAATAATAGACAGAATAGAACAGAACGGAGTTAAAATTAATGAGGTTGTTAACTGTGGAGGATTGGCAGTTAAAAACCCTCTACTTATGCAGATTTATGCAGATGTCACTGGCCGCCTTATGAAAATTTCAAGAAGTGAGCAAACACCTGCATTGGGCGCTGCTATCTTTGCAGCTGTTGCCGCAGGAAAAGAAACAAGTGGTTTTGAAAGTGTTGAACACGCACAAGGCGTTATGACTGGCATTACTAAGACCTATGAACCAATTAAGAAAAATCATGAAGTTTACAAAGAACTATATAAAATTTATCATCAATTGCATGATGGATTTGGAATCCCGACTAGTAAGGAGAAAAGAAATATGTTTAATGTCATGAAAGATTTGTTAAATATCAGGGACAAAGTTCTAAAGGAAAAATAATGTTAGAAGAATTGAAGGAGAAAGTTCTTGAAGCAAATCAGGATTTGGTTAAATATAATTTGGTGACCTTAACCTGGGGAAACGTAAGCGGGATAGACCGCAAAGAAAGTTTAATTGTTATTAAACCGAGTGGTGTAGATTACGACAAATTAAAAATTAATGATATGGTTGTTGTGGATCTGAACGGCAAAGTAATTGAAGGAAACAAAAGACCTTCATCTGATACTCCAACTCATGTTGAACTGTATAAGAGTTTTGCAAACATAGGTGGAATAACACACAGCCACAGCGAATATGCCACAATTTTCGCACAGGCTTGTAAAGAGATTCCTTGTTTCGGAACAACCCACGCGGATCATTTCAATGGTCCGATTCCGGTAACGCGCTTCTTAAGCCGGGAGGAAGTTGATGAAAATTATGAATTAAATACTGGAAAATTAATAGTTGAACGATTTAAAAATTTAGATCCCGTTTCTACACCGGGAGTACTTCTTGCAGGTCATGCACCATTCACCTGGGGAAAAAATCCCGAAGATTCCGTGAAAAATAATCTCGTTTTAGAACGTGTTGCAAAAATGGCTCTAAATAGTCTGCTGCTAAATCCTAATCTAAAAGATTTGCCAGATTATATTTTGAATAAGCATTATTCGCGTAAACATGGTTCAAATGCATATTATGGTCAGCCCAAGGAAAAGGAATAAAAAGTATAAGAATTTATTTTATGAATCATCGAAAAGTTATATTAATTCATGTTACCTAAAAAATTATTAATCTTGCGCTTAATCGAAATCTTACTCGATTTTTTGAACTGATTAAGAGTAAGATTAAGACTTTGTATAAGGTGACATTTTATTTAAAGACAAAGACTAACAAATAGAGTTTATATTATGAAAGATTTAAAAACGTTTGAAGCATGGTTTGTTACAGGAAGTCAGCATCTTTATGGAGAAGAAACTCTCAAAAAAGTCGCAGAACATTCTCAAAAGATTACTGAAGAACTGAATAAATCAAAAGCAATTCCTGTCAAAGTAATTTATAAACCTGTATTAACTACACCTGATTCAATTTCTGATTTATGCATGGAAGCAAATAGTTCAACCAATTGTATTGGGCTTGTAACGTGGATGCACACTTTTTCACCTGCCAAAATGTGGATTCAAGGATTAAAGGTATTGCAAAAACCTTTTGTTCATTTGCATACCCAGTTCAATCGTGATATACCGTGGAGGGAAATCGATATGGATTTTATGAATCTGAATCAGTCTGCTCATGGTGATAGAGAATTTGGGTACATTTGTACAAGGATGGGAAAAAACAGAAAAGTTGTTGTTGGTCATTGGCAGGATGAAGATGTTCAAAACAAGCTTGGAATCTGGATGCGTGCTGCCTCTGCTTGGCTAGATTCACGGGGAGCCAAGATTGCACGATTTGGCGATAATATGCGAGAAGTTGCAGTTACCGAAGGCGATAAAGTAGAAGCGCAGATGAAACTTGGATATTCTGTTAATGGTTATGGATTGGGGGATCTAGTTAAGTTTGTTAATTCTGCTGCTGATGCTGACATTGATAAACTCATTAACGAATATGAGCAGAAATATACCTTCTCTGATATTTTGAGGAAAGGAAAGGAAAAACATCAATCCTTACGCGATGCGGCAAAAATTGAAATCGGAATAAGACGTTTTCTTAAGGAAGGAAACTTTAAGGGATTTACAACTACTTTTGAAAATCTTCATGGTTTAACCCAGCTCCCCGGTTTGTCAGTCCAGCGTTTAATGGCAGAGGGTTACGGCTTTGGCGCTGAAGGTGATTGGAAAACTGCTGCTCTTGTAAGAGCTATTAAAGTTATGTCAACAGGATTAAAGGGTGGTACATCTTTCATGGAAGATTATACTTATCATTTTAATCCCGACGGGATGAAAGTATTAGGAGCTCACATGCTTGAGATTTGTGAATCAATAGCAGGCGATAAACCTTTCCTTGAAATCAAACCTCTTTCTATAGGAGGAAAAGCTGATCCACCGAGACTTATTTTTAACGCTCCCGAAGGTCCTGCTGTTAATGCTTCTATTATAGATATGGGAAATAGACTTAGAATTATAGTGAATGAAGTTGATGCTGTAAAAGCTGATGCACCGCTTCCCAAATTACCTGTTGCACGTGTTCTTTGGAAACCAAAGCCGGATTTAAAAACTGCTGCTGCTGCATGGATTTTGGCTGGAGGCGCCCATCATACTGGATTTAGCCAGGCTATTACCTCTGAATACTTGGAGGACTTTGCGGAAATGGCTAATATAGAATTCTTATTGATTAATGAGTCAACAAAAATTCATCAATTCAAAAACGAGTTAAGATGGAATGAATTGTATTACTCATCGCGATAGGAATTTTATTTAGGCATAGAAACTTTCTTATGGAACGGAAGATAGAAGTAAGCAGCGATACGAAAGCTTTGATATTTGATTGTGATGGTACCTTGGTGGACTCAATGCCACTTCATATGATGGCTTGGAAAGAGTCATTTCGAAAATATAATTATAAATATGAAGAAGAATTCCTTTTTTCTGTAAAAGGAATGAAAGAAACAGAAATTATAAAACTTTATAACAAGAGGTTTCACAGAAATTTAGATCCGGAAATGCTGGTTAAAGCTAAGCATGATGTTTTTCTTAGTTATATAGCCTATGTGAAACCAATTGAACCAATTGTGAATTTAGTATTATCGTATAAAAATAAATTACCCCTTTCGGTTGTTTCAGGCAGTGTACATGAAATTGTTTATGGTGAATTGAAAACTGTTGGAATTCTTCATCTTTTTGAATCTATCATCACTGCTGACGATCCTTTTAAACCAAAGCCCGAACCCGACGCATTTTTAGAAACTGCTAAGCGTTTGAACGTCAATCCTGATGACTGTGTTGTATTTGAAGATGGAGATTCAGGTTTGGAGGCTGCGGCAAAAGCAAAGATGAAAACAATTGACGTCAGAGAATATATATAACACGTATTATGAAAACAGTTGCGTTATCTGGAGCAGGAAAGTTTGAGTTATTAGAAATCCCGAAACCGGGAATTGTTAATGAGGATGATGTCCTGCTTAAAGTTAGTTCTGTTGGCATCTGTGGATCTGATTTACACTATTATAGGCAAGGCAGAATTGGGGAACAAGTTATAAAATTTCCCTTTACTGTTGGACACGAATGCTCCGCAGTAGTAGAGGAAGTTGGGGCAAATGTGAAAAGAGTAAAACCTGGTGATATTATTGCCGTCGAACCAGCGCTATCGTGTCATAAATGCCAGCAATGTTTAAGCGGAAGAGAACATACTTGCCTTAATTTAAAATTTCTTGGTGCTCCTGGACAGCGCGATGGGTGTTTGGCAGAATACATAGTAATGCCGGAAACAAACTGTTTTGTTGTTCCTAAAAACATGAATGAAGAACAAGCAGCTTTAATTGAACCAATGTCAATTGGTTATTATGCAGTCAGTTTGCTAAAAAACCCAAAAGAAATAAACTCCGCGACAATACTTGGTGTTGGACCAATTGGATTAGGTGTACTGTTATCGCTTCAAGCTACAGGAATTAATAATATTTATGTCACAGATAAATTAAATTATCGCCTGGATACTGCTAAGAAAGCCGGAGCAACTGGAATTGGCAATGTTGATGAAGAAGATATAGTTGTAAAGTTCAGTAAAGACAATCCCGATTTATTTGATTTTGTTTTTGAATGCTGCGGTGAACAGGATGCAATGGATCAGGCCGTTGAACTTTTAAAACCTGGGGGGATTTTATTAATTGTAGGCATTCCGGAGATTGAAAGAATATCATTCGACATAAGTAAGATTAGACGTAAAGAAATTACGATACAGAACGTACGTAGACAAAATAACTGCATGCAGCCGTGTATAGATTTAACAAGTTCTGGGAAATGGGTTCCCGAATTTATGGTCACGCATAGATTCTCTTTTAAAAAAACAAATGAGGCGTTTGATACTGTATCAAACTATAAGGATGGTGTAATAAAAGCACTTATTAAATTTTAATAATTATAGAGGATTATTATGAATAAGATATTTTACACACTAACACTATTTGTTTGTTTAACTTTACTCGCTAACGCACAGGTTATTACAAACAAAATAACTGTTAATGCCTCACAGCTTGAATATAAAATTAATAAGAATATTTACGGACAATTTTCTGAAGACCTTGGTCATTGCATTTATGGAGGAATATGGGTAGGGCCAAATTCTCCGATTCCCAATATAGGTGGAATTAGAAAAGATGTAGTTGAAGCACTTAAAAAAATAAAAGTACCGGTTCTCCGTTGGCCAGGCGGCTGCTTTGCAGACGGTTATCATTGGAAAGATGGGATCGGTCCTCGTGATAAAAGGCCGCACACAATAAATGTAGATTGGGGCGGCGTCACAGATGATAACGCATTTGGAACTGCAGAGTTTCTTGAGTTCTGCAAACTGATTGGATGTGAGCCATATTTTACTGCGAATCTCGGCAGCGGTACAGTAAAAGAATTTTCACAATGGGTTGAATACGTCAACTCAAACCAACCAAGCTATATTACAGATCTGAGGAAAAAATATGGACATGCAAAAGCATGGGGAGTGAAGTACTGGGGACTTGGCAACGAAAGTTGGGGATGCGGTGGTCAGATGACGCCGGAGTATTATTCTGATTTAGTTAGAAGATATGGAAACTTTTGCCGCGACTACGGAGACAACAGGGTTTTCAAAATTGCTGTTGGCCCGGGAGGAGCTGATTATCATTGGACAGATGTGGTCATGAAAGATGCTGGTAGTTACATTGACGGTTTGTCCTTACATTACTATTCATTTGCAAATGATAAGCCCGCAGCAGATTTTAATGAAAGTGGCTGGATTGATATTATGAAAAAAACCATGATGATGAAACAACTGATCGAAAAAAATTCTGCTATTATGGATAAATATGATCCTGATAAAAGAATAGCTTTAATAGTAGATGAATGGGGAACATGGTATAAGGTAGAACCCGGAACAAATCCTGCGTTTTTGTATCAGCAAAATACAATGAGAGATGCAGTTGCAGCAGCTACGAATTTAAATATCTTCAATAATCATTGTGATAGAGTAAGAATGGCTAATATTGCTCAGATGGTAAATGTGCTCCAATCGATGATCCTTACAAAAGGAGATAAGATAGTTCTCACTCCGACATACTATGTGTTTGATCTATATAAAGTTCACCAAAATGCAATGTGGCTACCAACAAAAGTTGAGTCTGCTAATTATATTTATGGTAAAGATACTTTGGCCGCAGTAAATTGTTCGGCTTCTGTTGATTCAAATCAAACTGTCCACCTTTCACTGGTTAATATAGACCCGGATTCAAACGAGAAAGTATCTGTAGATTTGGAAAAGTTCAAAGCCACAGGTGGTGATGGAAAGATTCTCACAGCAGATAAAATGAATGCTGAGAACACTTTTGAAAATCCCAATGTAGTAGTTCCTAAAAAGTTTTCCGACTTTAAGATGGCAGATAGTAAATTAGAAGTAAATATGCCTCCCATGTCTGTTCTAATGATTTCTTTAAAAGGTAAATTAGGATCGGAAGTCGGTGCAGGTGTCGAACTTAATAACCCGGAACATGGCTTAGAGTACAAATATTATGAAGGCAATTTTAATAAGCTCCCAAATTTTGATACACTCAATACCATCAGACATGGTATAATTGATGGGGCAATAATTCCAAAAGAAAACTCTGAGCAAAATTTTGCAGTCGAATATATCGGCTACATTAAGATACCTGCAGATGGAACTTATAGTTTTTATACAAACTCTGATGATGGCTCAAAATTATATGTTGATAACCGTTTAATAGTGAGCAATGATGGAGACCATGCTCCACAGGAACATTCGGGCATAATAATATTAAAAGCAGGTTATCATCCTATAAGAGTTACGTTTTATCAAGCTGGTGGAGGGATGACTCTTGACGCGATGATTAAGGGTCCAACTTTAAAGAAACAAACCATTGCAGCGGACATGTTGTATCATGTAAATAAATAGCATTGGGATGATGGTATAATTTTAAAGTGAAATATATGATAACATAATTTGAATAATTAATATAATAATAAGATATTTGTATCTCCGATTGCGGAATTAAACTAGAGGTTAATCCATCTAGAGTGGAAGTTAGTTTCACTGGGCGCTTAGCTCAGTTGGTTCAGAGCACCTGCCTTACAAGCAGGGGGTCGTAGGTTCGAATCCTTCAGCGCCCACAAAAACGTTGCGAAAGCCGTGTAAAAACGGCTTTTTTTATTTTTGTGAGTTCCCTTAATCTCGCTGATTGTGTATGGACTTTGTATGAAGCCCCTCTTTACAGTGTTGTAATTTGTTTTTAAAATAATTTGAAAGCTGGAAGTTAATCAACAACCAAAAAATTAATATTGTTAAAAATGGAAATATCTTTTTAATATTTAAACTAAAATAATACTCTCGCTTTTATAGTACCCTTAATTGATTTCAATTCATTTAGTATTCCGTTTGAGTCAGTCTTATTATCTACATCGAAAATTACGTAACCAGTAGTTGTATCTGTTTGAAGATATTGAGATGCAATATTTAACTTCCTGGACACAAAAACCCTCGTAATCTTATTTAGCATACCAGGTTTATTCTCGTGAATGTGCAGATAACGCTGTTTATCAAAATTAGGTGCTAGAGAAACTTCAACAAAATTCGTTGCTCCGATAGTTGAACCGACATCGCTGTACTTAACCAGTTTCTCGGAAACTTCAAGTGCAATACTCGACTGAGCTTCTACTGTACTTCCTCCGATATGAGGAGTCAGTAAAACATTTGGATATTTCTGAAGCTGCGAGACAAAGGGTTCTTTATTAGATCCGGGTTCTTTGGGAAATACATCTATAGCAGCACCTGCTAATTGATTTGATTCTAGTACATCTGCAAGATCTTCGATATTGACTACGCTCCCGCGCGAAGCATTAATAAGAAAAGAACCTTTTTTCAATACAGACAATTCCTTTCTTGTAATCATGTTTCTTGTTAATGGAGTATCTGGGACATGAAGAGTAACTATATCAGATTTTTGCAGCAACTCTTCAAGAGAGTTACAGGCTTTTGCATTTCCTATGCTTAATTTCTTTTCTATATCGTAATAGAAAACATTCATTCCATAGGATTCAGCTAGTACAGAAACTTGAGATCCAATATGCCCATATCCTACAATTCCTAAATTTTTACCTCGAACTTCAAAAGATGAAGTGGCGTCTTTTAGCCATTTACCTCCGTGCGCTGCAAGATTTTTTTCAGGAATTCTTCTCATAAGCTGGACACATTCGCTTATTACCAACTCGGCAACCGACCGTGTATTTGAAAACGGAGCATTGAAGACAGGTATGCCTTTTCTTTTTGCAAAATCAAGATCAACTTGGTTAGTCCCAATACTGAAACATCCTACAGCAATGAGCAGCTTGGCCTGGTCCAAAACTTCTTTTGTTAGGTGAGTCCTGGATCGAATCCCTATCATGTGTACATTTTTTATCTTCTTCATCAACTGCACATTATTCAGCGAACTTTTTATATATTCTACATTGGTATATCCATTCTCACTGAAGTAGTTTAATGCATTTTCATGTACACCTTCCAAAAGGAGAATTCTAATTTTATCTTTTGAAAGTGAATAACGTTTGTTTACTGGTTTATTCATCTAAAATAACGCCTCATTATTAAAATTTATAATTGCAAGGTACAAAGTAATAAATAGACAAAAGTTATTAAAGTTATTAAGGATGCGACTATATCCACTCTTAATTTGCTTTTAAAACAAAATAGATAGAATTTTCATATAGCAAATAAATTTTTCTTGTACGGAAAGGGGTAGTCAATTGAAGAAAAATATTCTTCCCGCAATAAATACCCTTAGCTAAACTCGTTCATACTTTCATCCTTTATCCTTCTATGATTATCT
>JBJKPP010000101.1:0-4308 GCA_046706145.1 Ignavibacteriaceae bacterium
GCAATGTGACTGAACTAAGTGCATACTTTGTAAAGAGATTTAGTATAGCCAAAGGCACGAGATATATTAGCACCGACGAATTCATTTTTTATGAAGAAGAAATATTCAATGATATTTATTCTTATGACGGGTTTGAAACAGGAATTTCATTTGCACAAATGATATCGGACAATTTTATGTTAAATATTCAAGGAGCGTATAACAGAAAGAATTTCTTGAGCTTACCTGTGGCGGACTTGCAAGGCTATTCTCAATCTTTGTTGAGGATTGATAACCAATATGCGGTAGGAGCAGAACTTAAGATAGATTTAAGCTTTATTACGGAAAATCTTATAGGCTCTTTAAAATGGAATTACATAAAAAATAATTCGAACGATTTATATTACAAATGTGACAATCAACTTTTCTCTACTACTTTTGAATGGGGAATGTAAAGAGTAATTAGTTTTTTATTCCATACTTGTTCAGTTTGTAGCGAAGATTTCTTTCGGTTATTCCAAGAAGTTTTCCAGCCTGGGTTTGATTTCCGTTTGTTTGTTTAAGAGCATCATAAATTAATCTTTTTTCCAAAGCTTCTACTTGTTCATTTAAAGTGCTGTTAGGATCAACTGAAAAAGTATCCTCACCTTTTAAGCCTTTTATATTCATCGGAAGGTCGTTTACAGTTATTATATTGCCTCTTGCCAGAACTACAGCTCTTTCAATAATGTTTTCGAGTTCTCGTACATTTCCCGGGTAATTATACTTTAACAGAAAATCAACTGACTCTTTAGAGATTTCAAGGTTCTCTTTACCGTTTTCTTTGGAATATTTATTAATGAAATATTCGATAAACGGAAGTATATCTTCTTTTCTTTCTCTTAAGCCAGGAATATGAATCGAGACAATGTTTAATCTGTAGAACAAATCTTCTCTGAATGTTCCTTCTTTAATTTTTTTCTCAAGGTTCTGATTAGTAGCTGCGATTATTCTTACATCAATATTTATGCTTTCGGTTCCTCCTACTCTTTCAATCTGATGTTCCTGCAGAACTCTCAATAATTTTACCTGCAGATTGGGGGGAATATCGCCAATCTCATCAAGAAAAATTGTTCCTTTATTTGCAAGCTCAAATCTTCCTTTTCGCATTTTATCAGCGCCGGTAAAGGCCCCTTTTTCATGTCCAAATAATTCACTCTCAAGCAATGTTTCGGTTAGAGCAGGAACATTTACAGCAATAAAGGGTTGTTCTTTTCGGGGACTTATGTAATGAATTGACTTTGCTAAAACTTCCTTTCCCGTTCCGTTCTCGCCTGTAATTAAGACGGTCGCTTTACTTTCTGCTACTCTTGCTGCAAGACTAACAACTTCCTGCATTTTTGCTGAGTTGGATGGAATGGAAGATATTTTGTAGTTCTCGTACAGTTGGTCTTTTAAAAATCTATTTTCTGATTTTAAGTTTTTTGTCTCAATGATTCTTTCAATTAATAAGTCTAATTCATCGAGGTCAACAGGCTTGGTTATATAATCGTATGCTCCTATCTGCATTGCCTCAACTGCATTTTCAACTGTTCCAAAGGCGGTCAGAATTACAAAACTTATTTCGGGATTGATTTCATTCACTTTTTTTAGAAATTCTATCCCGTTCATCCCAGGCATTTTATAATCTGAAATAACTATGTCCATGATGTTGGATTTTATAATCTCGATTCCTTCTTCTCCAGAAGAGCCGGAAAAGATATGAAATCCTTTTTTCTTGAGGTAGCCTGTCAGTACTTCTCTTTGTGCTTCCTCGTCATCAATAATTAAAATGCTGAAGTCTTTCATGATATTGGTATAGTTATTATAAATGTTGTCCCTTTGTTAACTTCACTCTCAAGCTCAATAGAGCCATTCAATTGTGATATTATTTTCTGAGAAATGCTTAATCCTAACCCGTTCCCGTCTGTTTTTGTTGTGTAATAGAGTTCAAATATTTTTTCTTTTTTGTCGTCCGAAATTCCTGAACCATTGTCTATTATTTTAATATTTAGATTACTATCTATTTTTTTATAATCAATTTTTACTGTGCCATTTTGGTTAACAGAATCAAGAGCATTCTGAACAATATTCATTAGTGCCTGTCTCATTAGCTCAGGGTCAATTTTCATATTGAAAGAAGAATCGGATTCTTTTACTAGGTTAACTTGTTTTTGATTGGCTTGTCCTTTGAACAATAAATAAATTTCTTCAAAATATTTTTTTGAATCAATTAACTTATACTTAACTCCCAGGGGTTTAGAATAATTCAAAAACTGAGTGATTATATTATTAATTCTGTTTACTTCATCTCTTAGCAGTTTTGTTATTTTTTGATATTCTTCCTTGTCTTCTGTTGCAGAGAATTCTTTGTTCAAACGTTGTGCTATAATTCCTATTGAATTTATCGGATTTCTAATTTCGTGTGCAACGCCTGAAGCCAATTCTCCCATTGCAGAAAGTTTTTCCTGTCTCTTAGTTTGCTCCTCAAGCTTTTTTATTTCTGTTAAGTCTTGAATTACTATTGTGTAATCCTGATCTTCATTCTTTTCGTCAATATTTCTTGTAAGGTTAAGCGAAATATGATAATCTTTTCCATCAATCTGGATAGGTCTTTCGAGATACTTTGTGTCAGCTTTTAATTTTTCAATTTCGTTTTGAATAAAAGATAATTGACCACTCAAAATCTCGTAGACTTTTTTATTTAATACATCATCAGACTTTACTGATAATAATTTTTCTGCGAATTTATTAAATAATGTAATTTCAAGATTATTATTAACAACTATTACTGCTTCTCCCATGTTTCTTAAAATTGATGCAGTGAAGCTTTTAAACTTGGAAAACTCTTGAGAAACTGTTTTCAGATTTTGCTGTGTAAAGACTATGCTTAAAACTATTATCGAAATAGCGGTAAGAATTATAGAGATAAGTATAACTCTTCTTGACATCCTCGCTTCCACATCTCTAACTTGTTCCAGTGAAAGACCAATTCTGTAGATTCCCAGTACATCATTATCAATTTTAAGTCTTTTGACAACTTCGTAAATTTCTTGCCCTTTAAAATTTGCAATTCGCTTATATGTAGAATCGCTGTTAATAGCTTTTTTCAGAAAATTATCTGACTCAATAGAACTCATTGAATCCACATTCGTGCTGGCAGCCAGTATTCCAAGGCTGTCCTGAAGGACTATGTATTCTATCCCGGGATTATCAGCAATATCCTGAATAATTTTACCTATCCCTATCTTTTTTCTAAACTCAAGCAAATCTTTTGCATCGAGATTAATAGCTATGGCTCCCTTTCGGTTTGCCCTGGCAACTGCAACTGCAAATCTTTGCCCGCCGTTGAATTCTGCACTCTTCAGCCCAATGACAATTTGGTTCTCTTTACCTGTTAAAATTGGTTTCAGCTCATCATATCTATTTATGTTTGCTTCCCCGTGCAGGTGCTCAGGTTCAGGTATTCTGTTAGATAAAATCCTTTCTCCCTTTTGGTTAAAAATGTTAATTCGGTAAAGGTCGTTTTTCTTTCCGATTTGAATGAGCTTCTTTTCAGTTAAAACATTTAAGCTATCAAGGCTTCTTATTAAGTACGCATTGTTAAGTAATCTTTTAGCGATAAGGTCCTCAATTTCATAGCTTGAATTGAGCGTATTTATGCTGCTCAAGGAGATTGTTTCAATTAGTGAGGAGGATTGTTCGGATAAAAGATGAAATATTTCCCCTTTACTCTGGTTCAGCTCAATATAAGCTGAAATAATCATTATCAAACCAATGATTATTGAGATTACTATTACAACCATTGGCCGTAACTTAAAGCGAAATCTCATATTCAAATTTAACCATAATTTCTTTTCACTAAAACTTCATGAACACCACTTAATACGATTCAAGCGATAGAAATTAGTTTCGATTTTTTTGAACGCCTTTAATGTCGTTGAAATCGTCTAAATAGTCGAGATTTAGCGGCAAAAACTTCGATTAAACTTTGTTTACTAATCAAATTCTAACATTATTACAATGGCATATCAATTGAATTTCCGGTTATGAAATAGACAATTAAATAAACAAATAAATAAACAGAAGGAAAACAAACATGAGACGAATAACAAAAATATTATTATCTCTTAGCTTGATGCTTTTCTTAAGTGCTTTTTTATCTGGTGCGGGAACCTTAGCGCAGCAAAATGGAAATTCTCCTGGGCCAAGGCTTATTGATTCCGACGGTGATGGAATTCCCAATTGTGTTGACCCTGATTATGTAAGACCGATGGATGGAACCGGACAAAAATTTATGCGTCAACTTGG
>JBJKPP010000102.1:0-38827 GCA_046706145.1 Ignavibacteriaceae bacterium
CGTCAAAATTTATTTACTTTCAAAAACATAATCATTTTCTGATATATACCTTTTATGGACATTGTTGTTGATAACCTGAGTAAAAAGTACGGCCTGCAAAAAGCTGTTGATTCAATTTCATTCCGCGTAAAGTCAAGAGAGATTTTAGGTTTCTTGGGTCCCAACGGAGCGGGAAAAACAACAACAATGAAAATGATTACATGCTTTATGGCGCCCTCAGGCGGCGATATACGCGTTGGCGATCATTCCATTCATGACAATCAAGAAATAATTAAAAGTAAAATAGGTTATTTACCTGAGAATAATCCTCTTTATCTCGATATGCCTGTCATGGAGTATTTAAGATATGTTGGAGAGCTTCAGGGTATTCAAAAAGATAAGATTGAAGAAAGAGTCGCCGAGATGGTTGTAACCTGCGGATTGGATCAGGAGAAACATAAAAAAATAGGCGAGTTGTCAAAAGGCTACAGGCAAAGAGTGGGTTTGGCTCAAGCAATGATTCATGATCCTGAAATTTTAATTCTTGATGAACCAACTACCGGCTTAGACCCAAATCAGATTATCGAGATTAGAAAGTTGATAAGAAACTTAGGAAGAGAAAAAACTTTAATACTAAGTACACACATTCTTCCTGAAGTAGAAGCTACTTGCGATAGAATCTTGATAATTAATAAAGGAAGAATTGTTGCCGATGGAACACCTGAAACTCTTAGAAAGCAGGCCCAAGGACAGGAAATGCTGCGTGTTAGGATTGAAGAAGCTGCCGGAAAAGATGAAGTTGGAAATTCTTTAAGAAGTTTGTCCACGGTAAATATGGTTGATCATGTTGCTGATTCAGAAAATTTGTACATGGTACAAAGCAAACCAGGTCAATCATCCACAAGAGACGTCTTTATGCTTTGTGTGAATAACAAATGGATTCTGTCAGAACTAACACCGATTGAAACGAAACTAGAAGATATTTTCAGAGAATTAACCACAAAATAGCATGTCAAAAATATGGCTCATAGCAATTAAAGAATTAAGATCGTTTTTCGATTCTTTAACTGCTTACATACTTTTAGTTGTTTTCCTTGGATTGAGCGGATTCTTTACTTGGATGTATGGCTCCGATATTTTTTTAGCAAATCAAGCAACGCTGCAGTCATTCTTCGGAGTTGCGTATTGGACTTTATTCTTTTTTATACCAGCTTTAACTATGAAGATGATTGCTGAAGAAAACAATTCCGGTACGATTGAGCTTCTGCTAACCAAAGCTATAACCGATTGGGAAGTAATTCTCGGTAAGTTTCTAGCTTGCCTTATGCTGATCATTATTGCGTTGCTCTTAACACTTCCATATTACATTAGTGTTGCAGCTATGGGCCCGATTGATAATGGCGCAACAATATGCGGCTATCTTGGTTTGATCCTTATGAGCATGGTTTACATAAGCATCGGAATCTTTGCAAGCAGTATAACTAAAAACCAAATTGTGGCTTTCTTGCTATCGCTGTTTATCGGAGTTTTCTTTCTGATCATATTTTCCGTTTTATCAAGCAACTTCACAGGATTCCTCGGACAGCTTTTCAGTTATTTGGATCTTTCAACTCATTTTGATTCAATATCCAGAGGAGTGGTTGATACTAAAGATGTAATTTATTTTCTGAGCATTACTGTGTTGGGCCTTATTCTAGCTGAAGCTTCACTTTCTAAAAGGAATATTGTTGAATAGATAATTATGCTGACAAAGAAAAAAGTAGTTACAGGATTAATTTTAGTTATCGGAATACTTATTCTGATAAATATCATAGCTAGCAGGTTCTTTATAAGATTCGATTTTACTGCGGACAAAGAATATACACTAAGTAATGCCTCCCTAAATATATTGAGCACCCTAAAGGCACCGGTTACAGTTAAAGCATATTTTTCAGGAAACTTGCCTCCAAATATTGCTAGGGTAAAACAGGATTTTAAGGATCTTTTGATTGAATACAGTAATGATTCTCATGGCAATGTAGTTTATGATTTTGTTGATCCTACTGAAAGTCAAAAAACCGAAACAGAAGCGGAGCAAAATGGCATTAGACCTATATTAATTAATGTTAGAGAAAGAGATCAGATTAAGCAGCAAAAAGCTTACTTGGGAGCTGTATTAAAATATCAGGGCAAAAGCGAGGTTATTCCTTTTATACAGCCTGGCTCTGCAATGGAATATAATATCTCGTCTGACATTAAAAAAATGACTCTAAAACACAAAACAAAAATTGCCTTTTTACAAGGCAACGGCGAACCTTCGCTTAGTTCCATGGATCAATTGCAGCAGCAGTTATCAATACTGTATGATGTAGAGACAGTCAAGTTTAATGATACAACCGGAATTTCAAATGAATATAAAACTCTTGTAATAGTTGCTCCGAGTGATACTTTAAATTCCCAAGACCTTCAGCAATTAGATAATTTCCTAAAAGGCGGCGGCAGAATTTTAATTGCGTTGAATAGAGTTGAAGGAAATTTGCAGAACGCACGCGGAACAGAAGTAACAACAGGGTTAAACAATTGGCTGAAAAAGAAAGGTGTTGATGTAGAAGGTGAATTTATTGTAGATGCACACAGTGGTAATGTAATGGTAAGGCAGCAGAGCGGAATGTTTGTTATGAATACTCCCGTCAGATTTCCATACTTGCCAGTTATTACTAAGTTTGCCGATCATCCGATTACAAAAGGAATCGAATCAGTTCTCTTTCCTTTCGCCAGTCCTATTAAGATAAACAATGCAGATTCTTCGGTAACTATAACCACTTTAGCCACAACTTCGAATAGAACCGGTATAGAAAAACCCCCTGTTTATTTTGATGTGTCAAGACAGTGGACTGCAGATGATTTCCCAATGTCGTCTCTTCCTGTAGCAGTTGCTGTACAGGGAAAAATAGTTGGCGGTGTATATTCTAAGATGGTAGTTTTTGGCGATGGTGATTTTGCTGTAAATGGAGAAGGACAAAGTTCCCGAAAACTAGACGCAGACAATGTAAATTTAATGGCTAACGCAATAGACTGGCTATCGGATGATACGGGTTTAATTGAACTTAGAACAAAAGGAGTAAAGTCGAGACCGCTTAATGCTGATATTGAAGAGGGAACAAAAACTTTTGTTAAATACCTGAACTTTTTGCTTCCGATGCTATTGGTTATTGGTTTTGGCATTGTGAGGAATTCGTATAGAAATAAAAAGAGAAACAAATGGATGATGGAGAGATATGTTCAATAAGCTTTCCACAAAAACTTTAATTTCTTTATTTGTAGTACTGTTAATTATCGTTGTTATTTTCATCTATGAAGATAATAAAAACGGTGAAAAATCTTTCCGGACAAACCTGGTAGATATTGATACTTCAAGTGTAACTTCAATCCAAATATATCCACCGGCAACACAACATAAAGAAGTTAAGCTGTTTAAGGAAGCAAAAGGATGGAAAGTTCAGCTAGCCGACAATAAAACCGCAGAAATTCCCCATAATAAAGTCGAATCTTTATTTCGTGAACTTTTATCTATTAAGGCGAGCAGCCTTGCATCTACGGAAAAATCGCAGTGGAAAGAATTTAAAGTAGATTCATCCGGTACTGAAGTGAAAGTTTTTGATGGAGATAATAACGTTTCGGATTTGGTAATAGGAAAAATTCAGTTCGAACGGCCAAGAAACATGACAACCTATGTTAGGGTTAAGGGTGATAACAATGTTTACAGTGTTGATGGTTTCCTGACTTACGCATTTAATCACAATGAGAATTATTTTAGAGATAATGGAATCATCAAGGACTATTACAGCAACTGGAAAAAACTAACCTTTACCTATCCTGGCGACAGTTCCTTTGTACTTTTGAAGAAAGGTAAAAAGTGGGAAATAAATAATGTTTCCACAGATTCTGCTGCTACTGCAGCTTACTTGAGTTCCATTTCAAATCTCTCCAGCGAGAATATGGTGGACAATTTTAGTAAGAGTGTATTGAATCATGCACTGTATCATCTTACAATACAATCTACTTCAAAAGGAATAATTGAAGTTACGGCATATCCCGATTCTTCTATAATTTTGCTTAATTCATCTCAAAATCCCAATACGTATTTCAATGCGACGGAAAATGGTACATATAGAAAATTATTCGTAGGTAAAAAACACTTCTTTCCTAAGAAAGAAAAGAAGAGTGTAAAAAGGAGACACCACAAATAGTAGTTTTAGCAAAGGAATTTGGCCGCATTCTTTATAATATTTGAAGAGAATGCGGCTTTTTTATTTTTAAATTTTAACTGGTTTTGATACCACTTCTGCTATAACAAGAGCTGCTCCCATTAATGAAGAATCCTTCAAAAGTACTGTAAGTGACATAGGATCACCTGCTATCAAGTTTGGGATACGGATAGTCACAATAAATATGAATAACAGAAGCGCTAAAAGAAGGCATGCTAACCTTGCATACTTAAGAGTGAGAATGCTAATAGATGCAGCAATAAATGCCATACCTGCTAAGTAAATCCACAAAAGATGAAAGGGGAGCCATGATGGAACAAAATCTACCATGCTGCCGTTGCTGACCAAATGTAGTATGCCGAAAACAAAAAAGGGAATTGCATATATTATTCTTCCAATTAAAGATAGGTTTCTCATTTCTATTTGTCATCCTCTAAAATTATCTAAAATTTGATTTAATTCTTTTGCTTTGTCAACAGATATGTTTTTAAAGTTCTTTTCAAATTCTTCCCAGCTTGAATCGATTTTTTCAAGGAGAAGTAGCCCTTTGTCAGTTATAACGACATCAACTTTCCTTCTGTCAGCGCTGCACTCTTTTCTTTGAACCAACTCCTTCTGACGGAGTTTCTCAACTAACCTTGAAGCATTTGACATTTTGTCCAGCATCCTTTCCATAATCACTTGAATTGAAACAGGCCCCGGGTATTGTCCTCTCAAGATTCTCAATACATTAAATTGCTGAGAGGTAAGGTCATATTTCTTAAGAAACCTGTTATTCTCAGAATTTATCCAACTGCTGGTGAACACAATATTAATAACAGCTTTCTGATATTCATCCGCGAATTTAGTTTGTTTTATTTCATTTTCTATTTTCATGATTAATTCTTACCTAAAATAATAAAGATAAAATATATGTAATAACATTTAATGCTCCAACAAACCATTCATTTTTTCGTGGTTTTTTGACAAAAAGTTTGTTAAAATTAAGTGTGAAATCCTAGGAGGAAATATGAATCTAGTATTGAGGATTGAGGATTTTGCAGACAAACACCATCCGATGTGGATAGAATTTATAAGGATGGTTTTAGGGGTAGTCTTAATGATAAAGGGGATTACATTAGTTGCTAACAAAGATCAGGTTATTTTGGACATGCAAGCCAGTGGTTTGGATGTTTTTACATTCATGGTAACTGCACAATATGTAATAGCATTGTACATTGCCGGTGGATTCTTAATAACGATTGGTTTAGTTACAAGGGTTGTTTCCTTTTTCGAACTGCCGATTCTTTTGGCTACAATTATTTTTATAGATTACCATAAAGGCCTGTTTGCATTAAATTCTGAATTGGGATATTCAATAATTATTCTTGTTCTTCTTTTATTCTTCCTGTTTTACGGTTCTGGTAAAATCTCTGTTGATAACTACCTAAGAACACATAAAGAAGAATAAGATTGAGTTGATTTTTAGTAATTAGAATTCTTAAGCTGACCTGATATTTGCAGGATTAAAATCCTGTAGTGCATTGTTGCGGCTTTTAAACCAAGGATTGCTTTCTCTTGCTGTGAGAATATTTATGTCAAGTTGAGCCAGGCGAAACATTTCCCCCGATTCAGAGTATTTATTAGCTCAATTTGTGATGTAGTTCCCACCAATTCTTTTAATCTTTTCTTACTTTGAAAAATTATTAAATAATATAAAAACATAAGGAGCGGCAATGAGCGTAGCGACCTATTTTGATGAGACAGTGGAAAAGCATCGTTCTTTTTCAGTTGTTGAACTACTGAGATTCCTGTTGGGAGTCATTCTTGTAATTAAAGGAATTAATCTTATAGGCCACCGCACCTTAGTATCTGCTCTGGTAGATCCGAGAAGCTGGAACTTAACATTCTTTCTCATGTCGCAGTATATAACAGGGTTGTTTCTAATTGGAGGTATATTAATCGCTTTTGGTATGCTTACCAGGATAATTTGTCTAATGGAAATGCCGATATTAATTGCAGAAATATTTTTCATACATCTCCCTAAAGGTTTTTCAATATGGAATGCTGACCTGATTTACTCCATAATAATTTTAGCTTTTTTAATTTTCTTTTCTTTTTACGGCGGAGGACTCCACTCTGCAGATCATTACGTTAGAACGAGAGAAGATGAATAAGACCGGGGACTATTTCAGTAAAATAAGTTTTTTTGTTTGATAAAAGTTACCTGCGGTTAAGGAGTAGAAATATATTCCGCTGGCGAGATTACCGGCATCAAATTTAGCTTTATGGTTTCCTGCATTTTCTACATTATTTACAAGCGTAGATACTTCTCTTCCCAAAACATCATAAACTTTTAACACAACATGACTGGTGACAGGTAACTGCCAACTAATGACCGTGCTTGGATTAAATGGGTTAGGATAATTTTGTTCCAAAGCAAAACGGTAGGGTTTTGAGCTTTTATCTTTAATACCGGTCGGATATTTCTCGATCGGTCCTTGCCCGGAAAGATCTTTTCCTGCCAGACCGGAATATTGAGCAGAATAACGATAAATCTTGAAAACTAGATTAAACGAAGGTTGGTCACCCTGCGTCAAAATTCTAAAACGTGTAACAGGATTAATATATTCCCACACTATATTTCCGGAAACATCTACTTCAAAGAATCTTCCCGCAGTTCCTTCACAAATTAAGGTATTTCCGTTCGGTAACCTGTCTTCGCCTGAAATATTTTTGGCGAAGAAAGAAGTTGGCGGATGCGCCACATAACTCCATGATAGTGTTGCAGGTCCATAAGTACCTGACGTATCAATATAATATTTACCGGTAGAATCAATCGGGGGAGTAATCTCATCAACAGAAGAATAATTACCATTTGGTCTTCCGTCTCCATTATTGAAAATCATTATGTCTCCTGCTCCCTGCAGCCCCGGATCAATCCATCTTGCATCATGCTGCTCAAATAGTTTTTCGTCTGAGGCTGTTCCCTTGTTATAAGCTTGTGGATTTCCCCATCGGTAAACAAGGTCGCCGCCTTTGCCATCGTTGCCGCCTGTATGTCCGGCAGCCTGTGCAGTTGTGGTTGAATGATCAATTATCCATATTTCACTGAAATTGTGTGCACTCAGAAGAATCTCATCTCTTTGCGGGTTATAACGGACAGAATTTACGTGCAGCCAATCTTCATTGTGCGCACCGTAATTTACATTAATTAATTCGGGATGAGCTGCCACGTCTCCGTAATTCTCTTTGGTTGAATCGTAATCCTGAATAAGGTGGTCCCACGCATGCCATTGCCATACGATATCACCACCGGAACTTCCAGTTGGTTTTACTTCAATAATTTCGTCAGACCAGACGGAAGTATCTATATAAGCCGGGTTTTTTCCTGCCGCTATAGCGGAATCATAATTAATATTCTCCCAGGCTATCATAAGAATGTCTCCGTTAGGAAGATATTCAACATCATGGTGCGAGCAATGATTAGATGAATAGTAATCAAAAGACCATGTGAGATTTCCATTCCAGTCATATTCTTCTACGCGGCCTCCTGCACCTCCCGCACTGAATAAGTTTCCGCTCTGGATAATGGCAGGCCTTAAAATATTTCCGTTGGGCATCAGCATAACAGACTGCGCTGGTCTGTAAGGGCTGTCCCAAACATGCACCAAATTTCCATCGTTGTCTATCAAAAAAGTGCTGTCGGAGGGAATGGGAGAAAAAAGAGTGTATCCGTTATACGATTTAGTTGAATCGTTCATTATAAGCCCGACAGTATTTGTTTGAGCTTTAATCCCTGAAGGTGTAAATAACGTTAAGAAAAGGATAGCTAATATTCTTAATCTCGTTTTTATGATTAATTGTCTCGGCTCTTTGTTAGGAATTATTTCTTTTTTGATGATTCGCATGCAGGCATTATTAAAAAATAAACTACCGTTAGTCATCCGTTTTTGGCAAAATTTTAAATCGAATTTAAACAATTATTCATATTAAAAACAACGGTGTAAAATGTTGTTTTTGAGTATGGTTTGCGATGCTTTTTAATTCCAAAAGTAAGTTTTCACCAGCTTTGTATAACCTGCAATTTTTACTAATTTTGCACCGTACCCTTAGCTCAGTTGGTAGAGCAGTAGACTCTTAATCTATTGGTCGGGGGTTCGAGTCCCCCAGGGTGCACAAAGAAGTGTTTGCTACATCCACAAAATTTTTCTACTTTTATTCAGATAATTTTATACAGTTCTTAAGGGCGAATCCCAATCCAATTATTATTGAAAGGGGCAAATACAATGATAAAGCTCAATCATCTTGATTATTATAGATTACCGTGGAATTTAACAGATAATTCAATTTCCTGGCTTGAACCAACCGCTAAATGTAACCTAAGCTGCTACGGATGCTATAGAACAAATGAAAAAACCTTTAAATCTATTGACGAAGTTAAACACGACCTTGATGTGTTTACTAAATTCAGAAAAAGTGATGGTATTTCAATTGCTGGAGGCGAACCGCTGCTTCATCCCAACATAGTTGACATTGTAAGAGAAGTTAAATCAATAGGACTGAAACCGATAGTTAACTCCAATGGTTTGGCATTAACAAAAGAACTGTTATCCGAACTTAAAAAAGCAGGCGTTTACGGCTTCACATTTCATATCGATAGTAAACAAAACAGACCTGGCTGGAAGCAAGCAAACGAGGTAGAGCTAAATGAGTTAAGATTTCATTTTGCCAGCATGCTAGCTGAAGCCGGAAATATTTCATGCTCTTTCAACTCGACTGTTTATGAAGATACCATGAAGTACATTCCCGAAATGTTAAAATGGGCACACAAGCATATTGATATAGTGCAGGTAATGGTTTTCATTTTGTATCGTAATGCAGATGATACGGATTTTGATTTTTATGTTGGTCCTCAAAAGATAAATGTTGAGGGAATGGTTTATAACGCATCGGAAAAAGAAAAACAAAGAGCTGATATAAAAGCAAATGAAGTTTATGAAATCATCAAAAAAGAGTATCCGGATTTTGATAGCTGTGCTTATCTAAACGGAACTCAGCAGCCGGATTCTTTCAAGTGGCTTTTAAGTGGAAGATTTGGAACAAAGGATAAAATCTATGGATACATGGGACGAAAAGCGATAGAGATTATTCAAACCGGACACCATTTACTTCATGATAAATATCTTGCTTATGCAGAACCGAAAATGACACGAAAAGGAAAACTAATGCTGCTTCTTAGTCCTTTCGATAAGAGATTGAGAAAAACTGCAGGAAAGTTTCTAAAAAATCCATTAAATCTTTTTAAGAGACTTCATTACCAGTCGGTTATGATAATTCAGCCCGTGGATTATCTTGAAAGCGGAAGGCAAAATATGTGCGATGGTTGTCCGGACATTACTGTATGGAATGGCGAATTGGTGTGGTCATGCCGTATGGAAGAACAGCAGAAGTACGGACAGAATATGTACGCTTACCCGAAGAATTCTAAAAACTGAAGGAAGAGTTGGCTTCAGCCTATAGATGTAAACCACATAGGCACATAGATCACATAAGTTAAAATCTATGTTTTCTAATGCGTCTATGTGGTTAATAAAAATACTTTCCAAACTACTTTTCTTTTTAATCATCCGCGACACATATTTATCCTATGTTTTTACCAATTAGTGTTTTGATTTGTTGAAATAATTGCTATTATTGATCGAATTGACAAATCATAAAAAAAGGAGATTTCATGTCGATAGAAGCAAATAAAGTAGTAACTTTAAATTACACTTTGAAGGACCAACAGGGAAATATCTTAGATTCTACAGAAGACGGTAATTCATTTTCCTACCTTAGCGGGAAAAGCCAAATAATTCCCACTTTAGAGGAAGAAGTAAGCACCATGCTTATTGGCGCAAAAAAGAATATAAAAATTGAAGCAGCAAAAGCATACGGTGAATATGATGAAAACGCAACAAAGCAAGTGAAACTTTCAGAGTTTCCAAAAGGAGCAGAAGTAAAAGTAGGAAACAGGTACGTTGCCAATTCACCTGAGGGAAAACAAATGCCTTTCACAATAAATAAAGTTGATGGTGAGAACATTACCATAGATTTCAATCATCCGCTTGCCGGCAAGAACCTCGAGTTTGCAGTTGAGTTAGTCGACGTTAGAGATGCAACCGAAGAAGAATTAAATCACGGCCATGTACATGGCGGAGACGGACATACTAACTAAAATCGGCAAGTTGTAAAATCTCTATAATCTTTTCAGATTTTAACTTTTACTACAACCTTTTTTACTTTAACTGGAGTATCTAATTTTATACCGGGCATGTGAATATCCGTAGGAAAGAAAATTGCGAACATGCCCTCTTCCAGTTTTGTAAATGATTTTTCTCCTGAATAAAACGAAATATCATTTTCTTTGTTGTAGTCAATATCCGGTTTTTGATTATTAAATGGAACGTAGCCGATTTGTTCAACTCCTTTTGCAACGTACTGAACATCAAGATAATTCCTGTGAGATTCTAACTTGCCTTCAGTTGCATCTTTAGTGTTGTATTCATTTACAATTGCGAAGATATCATTTCCTTGGATCTCATATTTTCCGTTTGCTGTTTTGGAAAAATCAGTTCCTTTTAGATAGTTGAATGCTTTTTTGATTCTATCACCTAAGTTTTCATAAAGTGTGGAATTTTGGAGCTTATCTATTACCATCTAGATCCTCTTTAATTTTTATTATATTATATAGAATATAAATTATACTGCAATCTTAATCCTAATCTCAATGAAAAATTCAAATAAGGATTTTCTGCATAACTTCAATTTTAGAATAGAAAATTAACAATCCAATGAACATAAATTATAGAGTATTATAGGAAAAGCTATAATATAAACTTTATATGTTCACTTTCTCCGAGCTTTTGAAAAATAAGATCTCTAATAAACTCCGAGGGAACTTCCATTGTTAAGTTAAGACTGAAGTATTTTGCATTTTTACTTACATTGGATAAAGAAACATTATATCTAATTCCGCAAGAAGCTTCGTCTATTGCTTCCAGAAGTTTTTCGGCGTTGCTGCCGATTATTTTGTATGACCATCGGCATGGATAGTTGATTTCCGGACGACCATTATAATTGTTTAGCAGATTCATAGGATTAAAATTTTATGCAAAAGAATTCTTTATATTTAAAAATATCTAGTGATTATTTAATTTATGATTTTTTTATTAAGTAACAAATGAACCGCAAATATAAACATATTATTTGGGATTGGAACGGAACTCTTTTTGACGATGTTCACCTTTGTAACGATATTGTTAGCAAGTTGTTAGTCAAAAACGGTGTAGAACCGCTGTCGCTGGAAAGGTACAGGGAAGTTTTTACTTTCCCAATAAGGGATTATTACATTGATGCAGGTTTTGATTTTTCCAAAACACCATTTGAAGTTCTTGGAAAAGAATTTATGGATGAATATGAACTGAGAAAAACAGAAGCTAGTATCTTCAGTAATGTTAAAGATATTTTAGATTTCTTGGAAAAAGAAGGATTGACCCAATCGATTGTTTCAGCATATCCGCAAGAGATGCTTGATGAGTTTGTTGGATATTTTGGAATTAAGAATTACTTTTTAGGACTTGCCGGTCTTGATACAATTTATGCTCATGGTAAAATTGATGTTGCTAAAAGATGGTTAAAAAATCTGGATTACACGCCTGAGGATATAATGTTTGTAGGAGATACAATCCATGATTTTGAGGTTGCACAAGAGTTGGGAGTAAACTGTATATTAGTCGCAAGTGGTCATCAAAGCAAAATAAGGCTGAAAGATTGCGGTGTTCCTGTTTTTGATTCTCTTGAAAATGTAAGACACTACCTTTCAGAAAACGGCAAAAAATGAAGATTTATTCATATCTTAAAGCTTCTATCGGGTCAAGATTAGATGCTTTTATTGCAGGGTAAACTCCAAAAACAACGCCTACAAAAGTTGTTACCAAAATTCCTATTACAATCCATTCAACTGGAATTATACCGGACACACTAAGTTCAGCGGCTATTATGTTTCCCCCTACAATTCCAAGAAATATTCCTATTAAACCACCTATTTGACAGAGAATAATAGCTTCAACTAAAAACTGTGTTCTGATAGTTACTTTTCTTGCTCCGATTGCTTTTCTTATTCCGATTTCTCTAGTTCTTTCAGTAACACTTACGAGCATAATATTCATAATGCCCACACCAGCAGCGGCCAGAGCGATGAAAGCTACTAAGGCGGCACCCATCCGGAAATATTGAGTTATATCGCTGAATTGACTTACAAGCTCATCGTTCGTTATTACTGCAAAATTGTTGTCTGTTCCCGGCGCTATTTTCCTTATTTTTCTTAGTGCTCCTATAACTTCATCCATCGTAGCATCAATCAAAGATTTTGAGCGCGACATTATAGTATATTGACCGCTCTGCTGATCCCCATAATATTTTTTATAAACCGTGAGAGGAATAGAAACGAATTCGTCCTGGCCCTGGCCTAAAATGGAACCTCTTTTTGCATACACTCCAATGACCGTTAAATTCATATTATCTACTTTAATTGTTTGTCCAACAGGATAAATATATTTGAATAGCTTTTGAGCTACATCGTAACCGATTACACATACATTACGAGCGTAATCAATATCCTGCTGCGAAAATCCTCTTCCTTCGGCAACTGACAAATTCTCAACTTTCTGCTCATCCAAATTTACTCCATCCACATCAACGTCGGGGTTTGTTGATTCACCTTTGTATTTTATCATCCTTCCATCTTGGTCAAAAGAGAGCCCTACAGCAGTGGGTAATTGAGTCAGGTTTATTAATCTTTCTCCCTGCTCCATAGTTAAATCCGGTCTGTTTCTATATAATCTCCATTGTGCAGGGCCCATAAAGGCAGGAAATTTCTGTACAACAAAATTGTTGGAGCCAAGCTGGCTAAATGCATCATTAACAGTCGTCTGAATAGCACCAATCGCTGTCATTACTACAATAATCGAAAAAAGTCCTATAGCTATTCCTAAAAGTGTTAGTCCTGACCTGAGTTTGTTTTTTATTAATGAATTCCAGGCCATTATTATACTTTCCAGAATCAACATAACTTTATTCCTTTCTAAGGGCTTCTACAGGGCTCAACCTAGACGCTTTATATGCCGGTATGAAACCGGAAACAATTCCAACGAGAGCGGATATTATCAGTGAAAGTATGACAATACTTAAAGGCATTACGGTTGGCAGATACTGATTTATCAGTAAACTTGTCGGAAAAGAAACAATGAGTCCTGCAATACCCCCAAGCAAGCAGATAATAGCTGCCTCGGAAAGAAACTGAGTTAAGATAGACCATGTTTTTGCTCCAAGTGCTTTTCTTACACCGATTTCACTTGTTCTTTCCGTAACAGATACAAACATTATGTTCATGATGCCAATTGCACCTACAAACAAAGCCAAAGAGGTGATAACTATCCCTGCAATTGATATTACGCCCACAGTTCTATCGTAAGCCTGCTGAAACAATTCTTGCTGGTTTATTGCGAAGTCATCAGGTTTACCTGGTTCTACTTTTCTAATTACTCTAAAGACTGCATCTACGTCAGCCTTTGCCTCTGCCATTTTAGCTTGATTAACTTTAACGTCAATGCTGAAACGGCCTCTATCTTCTCCAAAAATCTTTTCGAAGGTTCCCAGTGGCATTATTATTTGACTATCCATACTGAAACTTCCAAATAGCCCGCTGCCTTGTTTTTCTAAAACCCCAATTACTTTTAGCGGGTGGTTATTAACCTTGATAAACTGATTCAGAGGGTTTTCATGCTCAAACAATGCGTCTTGTATGTCCGTTCCAATAACGCATACGTCTCTCGCAGACTTAACTTCTATACTGTTTATAAATCTTCCTTCGGCAGGAATCGAATTACTGGTTTCCATAAATTCTTCGTTAGTTCCATATACTAAAGTTGCAGTCGCAGAATTTCCGTTTCTTTTTACAGTAGCGCCGAAAGTTCTTAGATTTGGAGCTATAGCATCTATCAAGGGATCATCCTGCAGCTTATTCCGTAATCTTTCGTATTGTTCATAAGTTATATCTCTTCTATTTCTATAACGGTACCAGTCACGCCCGGCAAACCAGGGATATTTTTGAATGTATAGAACATTGCTGCCAAAAGAAGAAATTGACCTTACAAATGCCTGCTGTAAGCCTACTATCGCAGTTGACATTGTAGTAACAGCCCAAACACCAATTATTATTCCCACTGTCGTTAAAAAAGAGCGCATCTTATTTGCACGGATGGCCCTTAAGGATATAAGAATACCTTCTTTTATTTCAATTAGATTTTTCTTCATCTGAATTCCAAATACCACTATTATTTGTCATGGTCAATAGTTAGTTTTTGTCAAAAATCAAAGATAAATATAAAGATTTTATGATGTAATATAAATTACAATACCAAAATAGCCTGTGATCGATCTGTCACTTTAAAACTAATCTTCAAATGACATTATCGTTTATTTTCATTCCTATGTATTTTTTGTTCACTGTTTTTTTTGAAACTATATATTAAAAATTTGAATGAAAAAATATTTCCTCAATTTTTTGTTAATTTACTCCTTGGAAAGGAGAAGAAAATGTTTTTAAACGCTTTTAATGAATTAATATATACTTAATTAATGTACATCTTAGGGATATCAGCTTTTTATCACGATAGTGCGGCATGTCTTGTTAGAGATGGTGAAATTATTTCTGCAGCACAAGAAGAAAGATTTACACGACGAAAGCATGATTATAGTTTTCCAATGAATGCTGTTAACTTTTGCCTAAGCTATAGCAAAATTTTGATAAGTGATATTGACCTGGTTGCTTTTTATGATAAACCATTTTTGAAGTTTGAAAGGCTTCTTGAAACTTACCTTTCATATGCGCCCAGAGGAATTGCTTCCTTTATAAAAGCTATGCCTTTATGGATTAAAGAAAAATTGTGGATGAAAGATTATATAAAGAAACAATTGCAGTATGAAGGCAAGATAATATTCCCTGAACATCATGAATCGCATGCAGCTTCTGCCTTTTACCCCTCGCCATTTAAAGAAGCTGCGATTTTAACCATGGATGGAGTTGGTGAATGGACAACAACTAGTTTTGGTGTGGGCAAGGATAATCAAATTGAACTTTTAGCTGATATCAAATTTCCTCACTCGCTTGGTCTTTTATATTCAGCATTTACATATTATACTGGATTTAAAGTTAATTCAGCAGAATACAAAGTAATGGGCCTAGCCCCTTACGGTGAACCTAAATATAAAGACCTGATTCTAAAAGAATTAATAGATGTGAAAGAAGATGGCTCTTTCAGAATTAATATGGAATATTTCAATTATGCGGTTGGGCTAACCATGACCAATGAGAAATTCCATAAACTTTTTGATGGACCGCCGCGAAAAGCCGAATCAAAATTAACACAAAAAGAAATGGATCTTGCAAGATCAATTCAAGATGTAACTGAAGATATAGTTTTAAAATTAGGAAAACATGTTTACAAAGAAACGGGAATGAAAAATTTGACTTTAGCTGGCGGTGTTGCCCTGAACTGCGTTGCCAACGGGCGGCTGTTAAGAGAAGGACCATTTGAAGATATCTGGATTCAGCCTGCCGCTAGCGACGCCGGAGGAGCTTTAGGGGCAGCACTTACAGGCTGGTATGCTTATTTTGAAAAGCCAAGAAATATTTCCGAGAGTCTTCTACAGAATGATCGATCCCATGATTCCATGAAAGGTTCCTATTTAGGGCCCGAATTTTCTGACGAAGAAATTCTGGAATTTTTTAATAAAGAAGAAATCAGCTATAAGAGAATTGAACGGGGAGAGATTCCGAAAGTCGTTTCTGACTTAATAGCTCAGGAAAAAGTTATTGGATGGTTTCAGGGAAGGATGGAGTTTGGGCCGCGTGCACTCGGTGCCAGGTCAATCATAGGCGATGCTCGTTCACCCGAAATGCAGAAATTGATGAATCTAAAAATAAAATTTAGAGAAAGTTTCAGACCGTTCGGTCCATCAGTACTTGCTGAGAAAGTATCGGAATATTTTGAAATTGACAGACCAAGTCCTTATATGCTCGTGGTTGCAGATGTAAAAAAAAGTCATTGGAAAGCAATGGAAGAAAAGGAGAGAGAACTAGCAGGGATTGATAAACTGAATATTGCACGATCGGATATTCCTGCTGTAACACATGTAGATTATTCGGCCAGGATTCAGACCGTACACGAGAAAACGAATAAACTGTATTATGATCTTTTGAAAGCATTTGATGATAATTATAAAAGCGCCGTTATAATTAATACTTCTTTCAATGTTCGCGGCGAGCCAATTGTCTGCACGCCTGAAGAAGCTTATAGATGTTTTATGAGAACCAATATGGACTACTTAGTGATGGAAAATTTTTTATTGGATAAATCTTTGCAGAAGAACTTTAGTCTGTCTGAGTCAAAAGAGTGGCAGAAGGAAATTGAACTAGACTAATTAAGGGTTTCATTCCTACCTGCTGGTAGGCAAGTTTAAGTATGATAAGTGAAGAAATAAAAAATATTAAGGAATCTCCAAATGACCTTAGAAAGTTTGGTCTAACTGTAGGGTCAGTTTTAATACTGTTAACCATTCCTCTATTTTGGAAACATAATGGTTTATACTTTTATTTTGGTATTATAGGGTTATTTCTTCTTCTAGCTGGTCTTATATTTCCTAAAATATTAAAGCCGGTAAACAAAGTCTGGATGAGTATTGCAATTTTATTGGGTTGGGTATCCACAAGACTCATTCTAATCATATTATTTTTTATTATATTAACCCCAATTAGTTATTTAAGTAAACTATTCAGCAAAGGCTTTCTTAATTCGGGAATCGATTATAATAAAGAAAGCTATTGGGAAACTAGGGATAAGAAAAAGTTATCACATACGGATTATGAGAAACAATTTTGATGTAAAAAATTATGAGTAAGTTATCAATTATAGCGGAGCTTTGGGATTTTCTGAAAGTCAGAAAAAAATGGTGGTTGGCTCCAATTTTAATTTTTCTTCTATTATTAGGGGGTTTAATAATACTAACTCAGGGCTCAGCTTTAGCTCCTTTTATTTATTCTCTCTTTTAGTATTTATCTCAAAAGAATCTTATCCAGTTATGCCAAACTAGAGTTCCACAAAATACATGTTATACATTCCTAATATTTACACTTTGCATTTCTTTTGGGCTGAACTTATTTAATTTTATTACATGCGGTGGGTATCTAACTAAGGAGAAAGCGACTAAAAAAATTTAGTTGTAAATGAATATAAACCTAATAATTAAGATAACAATTCATTATGATAGAGAGTTGATGTGTTGTTCTGCATATGCGTATTATTAACTACCTGTTTCGGGTTGTTGCTGCTTAATGTAAATACGTAGATTATAAATAGTACAACTATTATCACGAATAGGATTGCACCGGCCAATACAAAATTATTTCTTTTTATCCTCTTTTTTTCATCCATGAATAATCTCCTGATTTAATAATGGTTATATCCAAAGAAAAATTAATCCGAGAAGCAATAAACTCATATACCCAATGCCTAAAAACTTTGATGGTTTTACCTCGCTAAAGGAATTATAAATAGTGAAAATCAGTCCACCAACAAATGCTAGAATAAGACAAAGTGCACTTAGTGACAAATCCCCACCTTGAATCAGGTCTCCCGGCACCAAAACCAGTAGTAAGCCAGCCAGGAAAAAGAAGATATGAAGAGCCAGGGAATAAGCAGGCAGAGGTTTTTCTTTGAAAAAATTAAACATTACATGTAAGCCGCCAAGTAAGCTTATTATAAAAAACAATTCAGGGGCAAATGTAAACATTTATTTTACTCCTCAATAGATTAAAACATGAAGTTCAAAACTAAAATAATTTTTGTTTAAAAAGTATAGGAAAATGCAAAGTCTCTCAAAGATATTAATATAAAATATGACCGTTTTGTTATTTTTTAATTAAAACTGGATATTATGAAAATCATTGTCATTTTTCTGTGATTTAAAAGGCATGATGATTATTTAGCAATTAGCATTAAACTTTTCTGCTTCATATACGGTAATTTTTTATTGTTTCTGCACAAATTTAGTTTCACTCTTTTATCCTTCTCATTCTCATATTGGGGCCTTTCCCGTAAATAATTATATCATCATTAAATTTTTGAAACCGCATATTCATTACTAAAGTTTTGCCCGAGTGAACAATAAAATGATTTCCCTTAATATAGTAGTTGCCCTTAAATGCGCGCAGTACTTCAGAGAGGTTGTAGGTACCGCTTTTTGTTATTGTTAAATCTGCGGGGTAGCCGTTGTAGTGTTGTGTGTACCATTCTCCTGCAAGCCGATTCTCTCCATTCGAATTTCCCTTCCTGTAAAACAGAAAATTTTTCACACCCTTTTTGCCTTTATGCTGCAATTTAAGTGTTCTCTCACCTATCTCAACTGTAAAGGTGTCGGTGGTTGTTTTGTTTAATATAGCTACGTTTGTGTAAACTAAAAGTCGGTTTCCTTCAAGTTTATACCTGGACTTCCATTCGGAACGAAGGATATACGTAAATTGTTTGTCCTTCGAAAACTCAAGGGTTAGATAATTTGTAGTATATTTATTCTGGATAGTTTCCCACTTTCCAATAATAAATTTTGAAAGGTCAGTAGTTTTGTTTATGTCTTCTTCATTTTTTTGTCCTTGTACCGCAGTACCAAGTGTTAAGATAAATAACAGTAGGAAAACTATTTTGTGCATTTGTTGATTTCCAAAGGTTTGTTTTTTAAGAAATTGAGGGTTTTTCATCTACTAAGATAGTAACTAATGGGTTATTTTGTTGAAATTATTATTGCAAAAAAATTTATTATTATGCTTTAAAATGAATTTTAATATAATTATTTTGAATTTTAAATGAAAAGCATAACCTGAAACCTTAGGTTATAGTTGTTAAAGCCAAGAATTTTTCTCACTTTACAGAATCAAAATTATAGTCTGACATTTCTTGACTTTCTGGTTAAGTAAAATTCTGTTGACTTTAAACATGTTTTTTAAGACGTTAATAGTATATTTTTTAGACTTTAGGTTTTCAACTATAAATTTGTAATTCTTGATACTATCTTACCGAATGAGAGTATTATACTTTAAAAAGCGGAATGCCACAAGCGTTCCATCCGGTCGAAAATTTCCAAAGAAGAAGAGCAGTAATAATTAACACCCGTAAATAGCATTTGCGGGTGTTTGTGGTTTAATTAATAAAAATAACATATAGGAGAGAGAATATGAAAAGAGTAACTACCGTCCTCTTTTTCCTTGTATTTCTTTCAGTTTATACGTTTGCAGGTACTGTAGGAAGAATACAGGGTAAAGTGACAGATCTCCAGACTGGTGAACCGTTGATTGGCGCTAATGTTATTATAGTAGGAACTACATTTGGTGCCGCTACAGATGTTAACGGTGAGTATACAATTAATAACCTAGTGCCTGGTGTTTATGAAGTTAAAGCATCATACCTGGGATATAAAACTGTTACTACCACAGATGTCCGCATAAGTGCCGACTTAACCACATCATTAAACTTTCAACTTCCTGCCCAGGGAGTTCAGGTCGGTGAAGTACAGGTTGTAGCCGAAAGACCGCTGGTAAATGCCAGTAATACAAATGCTATTAAGGTTACAACTAACGAACAAATCCAAGCCTTACCAATTAGAGGTGTAGACAACATAGCTGCTTTAACTCCTGGAGTAATACAGCAGGAAGGAAGTCTTTATATTAGAGGTGGACGCCAGGATGAGGTAGGCTATTATTTGGAAGGATCTGATATTTCAAATCCTTTATCAAGTTCTTCTCTTGGATTAGGTCCAAGGACTAGTGCAACATTGGTTTCAATACCACAGGATGCTGTTGAAGAAATACAAGTTCAGGCTGGCGGCTATACTGCAGAGTTTGGTGGTGCAAACGCAGGTATAATTAGAACTCAATTAAAAAGTGGCGGTCCTAAGCTTCACGCAAGTCTGCAATATATCACAGATAACTGGACCTTCAAGGGTAAAAACGAGAGGTATAATGGGAAAGAAAATCTCGGAACATACTCGTATGGATTTAATGATGTAACAGCATCCATTAGTGGTCCGCTGGTTGGCGACCATATAAAGTTTTATGGGATTTTTGAAAATAATAATCAGGCAGACCGTAACCCTTCGTTCTATCCGGGATTTAATCTTGGTATAGTTGGTGATGCTATAACTCCGGGTGATACTGTAAATCTATCCTATCCAGGAGGCCCTTTGCCAGGCAATAGTTCTTATGATTATAACGGTGCTGCAACTCTTAATTTAGACTACAATCCAACTATCGTTAGGCTTTTTGGTACTTTTGATTTTAACAGGGAAAGATTGGGAGCAGGTACATTTACGATGTTTGACTTGAACCGCTTGCCAATTCGGGATACTTATAATGGAGATATTGGAGCAAAGGTAACTGAAATATTGAGTCCAAATGCATACGTAGAAGTTGATGGAAGCTATATATTTAATCAGGGGAAAACTTATGACCCTCAGCTTGGCGATAACTTTTGGGCATATGGTAATGCAAAGGCAAATGCTGCGGCCGGTGTTCCCTGGCAATATACCTACCGTCAGCAGCAGAGAGGACCATATGATGCTCCCATACCTTATTTATTATTTTCAACGTTCAGCTTTGCAACTCCTAACATGCCGCTGATGGGTAATCCTAATGGTACCGTTGCCAATTTTAATAAATTTCAAAACAATTCTATAGATATCAGCGCTTCTTTCTCTGACCAAGTAAATAGTGAAAATTCACTTAAGATTGGTGGAGAATTTCAGACTCATACAATAAGAAACTATGATCCAACAGCAACAACTGCAAACCTTGCACAGTCTGTAGCTGCTAACCCTAATCTTACTAAACAAGATATATTAATTAAGCAAGGAGTAAATAATTACGGATATGATGTCCTTGGAAATCTTTATAGTGGATCGTCAATTGATCCTGCAACAGGCTCCGTACCCCCATTTAAGCCTGTAGTTGCCGGGGCATATATAGAAGATAGACTAGAGTACAAGAATTTGATTGTAAATGCAGGATTGAGATACGATTACATAAATACGGATAACAATACTTATAAAGACCCTACACAACCGAATTTAGCTTATAATACGGCAACTCTTCAAATAACTGATCCTTCCCAATTTGTTAAAGTGCCGAGTTTCAGTTCATTAAGCCCACGACTCGGATTCTCTTTCCCGATTACAGATCAGACTGTGTTCCATGCTCAGTACGGAAAGTTTGTCCAGCAGCCAAGCTTAAGTGATATGTATGCAAGCCCGTACTTAATAGGATATTTCATAAATCCGAATAATGGGTTTTTCTTGCTGACACCATTCGGTCTTAATGTCCGTCCAACTAGAACAACTCAATATGAGATTGGTTTTACACAGCAGATCGGCAATTTTGCATCGGTAGATATAACTGCTTATTATAAGGACATAGCTGACCAGGTAGTATTCGGTACGCAAAATGTTGTTTCCTCTACCGGCTGGAGACCTTACGAAATACTTACAAATGGAGATTATGCAACCACACAGGGGCTCGAGCTTAGCTTTCAAATGAGAAGAACTGAGAGATTTCTGGTTAATGGTTCAGTTTCTTTTCAAACCGCTGAAGGAACCGGTGCTAACCCTTATTCAGACAATGGTGAGTTCGGCAACCCTGTCCAAAACATACTTTATATACCGCAATATATTGAGCCGCTTAGTTTTAACCATGCAGTGAACGGAAATTTAAATATAGACTATCACTTCGCGAAGGATGATGGTCCTGACTTACTTCATGAATTCGG
This sequence comes from Ignavibacteriaceae bacterium, assembly GCA_046706145.1. Taxonomy (GTDB): domain Bacteria; phylum Bacteroidota; class Ignavibacteria; order Ignavibacteriales; family Ignavibacteriaceae; genus JBJKPP01. The sequence goes on from JBJKPP010000102.1 coordinate 22,118, forward strand.
GGCTTCTTTGCTGCTTACATTCTCCAGCGGCCATCCATATACACTTGGCACTGCAAAAACTCCTGGAACAAGCAGTCCTGATAATGTTACTGTCACTGATACACGAAACAGATATGCCATTGAACCTCTTAATTCGTCAATCACTCCATCTTTATTTAATGTAGATTTCAGCATTGATAAGAATATAGAATTCCCAGAAGGTATATCGGCTGATATTTTTATTCAGGTTCTTAACTTATTCAATACAAAGAATGTTACAGATGTTTACAGCAATACAGGCGTAGCATCTACAGATGGGTATTTGACAAATCCTGACCTTACTGGCTACAAACAAATTCATACTTACGGGCAGCAATATGCAACTCTTTACCAGGCTCTCAATTATGATTATAACGGCCTTTACGGAGCTCCCCGTCAAATTAGGCTCGGGATACGTTTAGAATACCAATAGAAAATATTGCTGGAATAAACCAAATAAACTAGGAGTTTAAAAATGACGCATAAAAAATTAAATTATTTAATAATCATAACTTTAGGTGCTTTTTTCCTGCTGCCAAGAGTTGTTGATGCTATTGGTAACGGGAAGGAAAAACCAAAGACACAAAAGGTAACAGCTTCTTCCCAGATTGTTACTACTAGAATGGATATTAATAATATTAACGCTCTGGAAGCTAATAATGGTTACAGTGATTATAACCTTAACTCAAATTTGGAAGGTGCCGAATATCCCAAAGGCAGCGGTAAAAACTTTATTTTTGAAAGCGGGTTCTTATGGGGAGGCTATCCTTCACCACCAACTAGCAGCAGCCAGGTTTATGTGGGAGGTTCCGCATATATATCAGGCTTACAGCCTGGACCTATCGAGGCAAGTGGACAAGCTGCTCCAAACCCCACTTCCGATGTTAGATGGTCTATATATCGTGTACGCCCTGATGTATATCCAGGCGGTCCAACCGTAGATCTTAGCAATGATGCAGCTATCGAAGGTGAGTCCGCATCGGATATTAGAGCTCAGTATGAGTCTGATTGGACAAACTGGCCGGCAGCCGGAACAGCTAATGATTTGGGAGCTCCATTTACCGATGTTAATGGAGATGGAAAGTATGAGCCAAATATAGATATACCTGGAGTGCCCGGCGCGGATCAAACTATTTTTTGGGTAGCAAACGATGAGGATAACACCCTTACAACCGGTCTCTACGGAACTCCTCCTTTAGGAGTTGAAGTGCATGGTACCTATTGGGCATATTCGCAGCAGGGTGCACTTGGTAATATGTACTTTAAAAAATATGATATTATAAACAAAGGTTATCAAAAATATGATATAGATAGTATGTTTGTTTCCTTTTGGGCAGATGTTGACCTTGGCTATGCAAATGATGACCTAATAGGATGCGATACTACATTGAGTTTACAATTTTGGTATAACGGTGCCGCTGTTGATCCAACTTACTCGCCCCTTCCTCCACCGGCAGACGGGTTTGATTTCTTCCAGGGTCCGCTTGTTCAAGGAGCACCTACCGATTCAGGTATTTTTAACGGTAAAAGAGTCTATGGGAAAAGAAATTTACCAATGACTGCAGCTTATTTCTTCATAAATGGAAATGCCAATTTCGGTGACCCTCCACAAGGGCAGCCAACCGGTGCTACTCAATTCTATAATTTCTTCAACGGTGAATACGGATTATCCGGACAAGAATTTCAAACTCCTCAGGGTGTCAAAACTAAGTTTGCTTTCCCCGGTGATCCGGTGGCTGGTACTGGATGGATAGATGGAGTCACATTACCTCCTGCAGATAGAAGAGGCGGAATGTCATCAGGCCCATTCAATATGGCGCCAGGCGATACACAGGAAGTTGTTGTGGCCGAAATGGTTGCGGGTGCTATCGCAGGAGTAGATCGTCTGTCGGCGATCAGTCTAGTTAAGTTTTATGATGAAACAGCACAAGCAGCTTACGATAATTTCTTCCAGTTAGCAACGCCTCCTCCAGCGCCGCAGGTTAATGCTGTGGCATCAAACGATAAAGTAATTCTGGATTGGGGCGAAAATACCAGTGCAGTGAAGGCTACTGAAGATTATTCAAGCAAAGGGTACACCTTTGAGGGTTATAATGTTTATCAACTTCCTTATGCATCGGCTACTATTGATGTTGCGAAACGTTTAGCTACTTATGATGTAGTCAACGGAACACACTATATATATGATCAATATTTTGATGCAAACCAGGGTACAGTTTTACAGCATGTTTCCGAATTTGGAAATGATTCCGGAATAGAAAGGTCATTTACCGATTCGACTGATTACTTTAATTCCGGTAAACCACTAGTGAATGGAATAAAATATTACTTTGCAGTGACCTCTTATGCTTTCAATCCAAACGGTGTTCCTCATGCTTTAGAAAACCCTATCTCAATAATAACAGTTACCCCTCATTCTAATAATCCCGGTAGCACTCCTCCTAGTTTAGGCCCTATATCTTCTTCTAATGTTGTACATAGCGGAGGAGCGGGTGCTAAAGTTTCTGTAAAGGTTGTTAATCCTTCCGCAGTGACGGGTGACAAATATCAGGTATCATTTCACAACGAAACTTATTCTCTCGGTGCTGATGCAAAGTGGACTGATGTGACAGCAGCAAGCAAAAAAATGGCGAAAGCTAAAGACCTGACAGGCTCATCAATATCATCTACCGCAGCCTATAGTGAAACTAAAGGTCATATGATGATACATTATTTGGTAGATGTAGAATCACCTAACTACGATTGGTGTGACGGTGTTAAATTACAGTTGCCAGCAGGAGTGGTAATTGACAGTGCATATGAACCAATAAGTAATAATACAGGCGATCCAATACCATACACATATGATAAAAGCACAAATACTTTGTTTTACAGTATAATTAACCCAGACTCACTTATGAGTAGCGACTCAACAGTCAGGAGTCAAGATGGAGTTTTCGCAGGCGGGGAAGACATTACGTTGGAAGTTCATCCGGCCTCTGTACCTGTTATAACGCAGTGGCATATGTATGATGATAATTTCGGTTCAGTTTATGGTTATGGAGGCAAATTAGTGGATGTATCCGGTACGGATACACTATCGACAATTGCAAAGCAGGTTATTACCCAGCATCAGTGGAACGTTACTGATATGACAACAGGAAAAATCGTTGCTCAGAACCAGACAATATATAGCGGCCAGGATATTTACGCCCCGGTATTATATCTTTCTGAATTTGGAATAAATGGTCCCGGAGGATCTACAGGAAGCCCGGGTGCTGCCGTGGGTGTTGCTGCAAATCCAATATTCAACGGACTTCAAGCAGCAGTTGATGGTAATTTCTCGGCTCCAACTACATACGGGCAAGTAATAATTAATGGTACATCCCATACCGGTACTGAGATTGTGAGCAGCGGCTATGATATATCAGACTTCACAATCTTTGGCGATGATGGTACGGCAGCGACTACTCTTCCAATATACGGAGGTGCAGGTGGTACTACCAGTATTACCCAATTACAGCAGGATTATGAATTAAGATGGACAGGAGTTACGGGTGATACAACAATAAATGGCCAAACTGTTGTAATAACGAAGTCAGGCGGCTCCATTGCTACAATATTCGGAGCCAGCAATTATTCTATAGCAGATCATCCCTTGAATCCCAACCCTGGTTCCACAAATCCTTTTACAATTAGGATTCCATTTCAGGTTTGGAATATTGACAAAAATGAACAGGTGAATTTACTTCTTTATGATAGAAATGCAAGCAAAACACAGAACCCAGGTGTTGCTGCTGATACTTTTGAAGTTTGGAATACGAGAGACAGAGTATATGTTTGGGCAGTTAATACAAAATATAGTACTGCTGTAATAGACCCGACATCATCAATAGTTGCAGACAGCGCCACATGGAACTGGGTATTCTTTGGTTCCAATTTCCACACGGGTGATGTTATAGACTTTATTTATAATAATCCTTTACAGGTTGGAGTAGATACATACACATTTACTGTTCCGGCTACAACGTATTCCGATTCTTTGGCCAAACAAAATGTAGCTGCAATAAATGTATTTCCAAACCCCTATTACGGAGTAAACTCCCAAGAGCTAAACAAGTATAATCGATTTGTGACTTTTAGTCACTTGCCGGGTACTAATACGACGATTAGAATTTTTAATCTCGCAGGTTATCAGGTAAAAATGATTAATCATACTAATGGTACACAATTCGAAACCTGGGATTTGACGAATGAATCAGGCTTGCCAGTAGGAAGCGGCTTGTATATTGCATATATAGATATGCCAAAGTTAGGAGCCACTAAGATACTGAAGTTTGCGATCATTCAGGAACAGCAAATTCCGGATCATTTTTAATGAAGTTTAAAACTCAAGGAGTAAAAATGAAAATGACAAAAAGAATTTTAGTTATAATAGCTATCTTCCTGATAGGGGTTGGTAGCGCTTTTGCCGGCGGCGGTTCCAGAAATGGAACGGGCGGCGCAACAGAGTTAACTATCCCGGTAGGAACTCCCGGAATTGCATTGGCTGGTTCGAACATAGCGACCGCGACTGGTCTCGATGCTTTATTCTGGAATCCTGCGGGTGTTGCACATATGACAAACTCCGCTTCAGCAACATTTTCTCACATGAATTATATTGCTGATATTGGGGTTGAATATGGTGCCGTTGCTGCAAACTTTGGCGGATTTGGCGTTGTTTCTTTGGACTTGAAGTCGCTTAACGTCGGGGCTATTAATATTACGACTAATGCTCAGCCGGATGGTACAGGTCAAACCTATACTCCTCAATTTGTGACTGTAGGGGCCAGCTATGCACGTGAGCTAACAGACCGTGTGGCAATAGGTGTAACATTCAATTACATCTCTGAAACCATTTCTCAAGTTAGTGCTACTGGTTTCGGTTTTAATGCTGGTATTCAATATGATAATCTGGCTGATGTTAGTGGTTTAGATTTTGGTCTTGCTGTGAAGAATATTGGACCTTCGATGACATTCAGCGGCCCTGGTTTGCTGGTACAAGCATCGCCTACAGGATCCACTTCGGATCCCACAGGTACTTTTTTACGTGGCCCAAGTTATTATTATGTAGGAGGAGCATCTTTTAATTTACCTTCTGCATTTGATATTGGATTCGGGTATGCTCCAAAGATTGATAATGTCAATTCGGTCAAATTATCCGCAGTATTTGAGAATAATAACTATTCGGGTGACCTATATAATGTTGGTGGAGAGTATGGTTATGATCAAATGTTCTTTGTAAGAGTAGGTTATTCATATTCTCCAAAAGATCAAGATCCTAATTATATATATGGTTTTACCGCTGGTGCCGGAATAGATTATAATCTGGGCGGCGTAACTGTTGATCTAGATTATGCTTACAGGGCAGTAAAGTATTTCAGTGGTAACCATATATTCTCTGTTTCTCTTAACTTTTAATGTGCTAGGTGATAAGTAAGAAGTAGGTATAACTCTTATTAAAACTTAGCTGATATTTCAATTCGCCTCGATAACTACCAATCGGGGCGGATTTTTGTTTTAGTAAATAGAAGATTCATATCGGAGAGAAATAACCAAGATCTATTTTTTTATTTATAACTAAAGCTTTTGAGTTATAAAGTTACCAGTTTCACTTATCCTAGATTTTGGTAAACTCAACATCACAGTTGAAATTTATAGTTTTACCAACGACTGCACCGCCAGTTTCAATAAGAGCATTCCATTTTAAATTATAATCAAATCTATTCAGGCTTCCTTTAACATTTAATCCAATCCTTGTATTTCCCCACGGGTCTTTTATCTTTCCACCAAAGGTTGCATCCAGTTCAATTGACTTTGTAACATCTTTTATAGTAAGGTCTCCTGTCAGTTTATATTTTTCGTTACTTAATTTTGTAAACGAGTTACTGACAAATGTAATGTAAGGAAAATTTTCAACATCAAAAAAATCTGCAGATCGTAGATGGTTATCCCTGTCAGCAACGTGCGTATTAACACTTTTAGCAGAGATTTTCAGCTCTACAATTGCATCTGTTAAATCTTCTTCCTCACTAAATGCATCGATTTCAAAATCATCAAATTGTCCCTCAATCTCGCTGATGACCATATGCTTTGCAGAAAAACGAATCTTTGAGTGTGCCTGATCGAGGGCCCAGTTTGCTTTTTCGACTTGCTTTTCTATAGTTGACATAATTACTCCATATTTTTATAAAAGATAAATAATACAAAATATATGTATAAACATTAATAGTGACAACATAACATATCACAACATTAAATTTATTTCGATTGATTTATTTCTCTTTTTGACTGAGAAGTTTGTTGGAAATGCTTTATTATTATGCATCATATTCAGCAAATTCTGAGGGTTTAATTGAAAATGCAGTACTCTAAAGCGTTGTGCTTTATGTCAAGTTTCATATTAGTTCTTATCATAGCGGGCTGTTCAACTAAAGAAGTTGTAAAGGGAAATGAGGTAAAATCTAAAGTTGAGAAACTTGAAAAATCATTTAGACAAGAAAAAGTAAAACCTATTAATTCTTTTAGTCTTCCTACAGATGTTAAGATAGACACTATAATTGTTAACAATGAAGAAAAACAAATTACAATCAAACTAAACAAAGAATTATCCTATCTTCCTTTTAGAAAAGAAAATGTGAGTGAGATATATGATTTTTTTAGAAAATATTTTGGAACCGATTATGCCCAATATAAATTCTCGGTGCGAACCATGGGATATGATATAAGAGATTTAATTCCCAATTATTTTAGAGATTATAGATCCGATTATGATTATAGCAGATTGCCTAGAACAACTCCATTAAGACCAAATCCGGTTGTTCAAGATATTAGTAAGAAGTACAAACCTACAAAGGGTTTATTTAACAGAAATATTGTGGTTTGGCCGAGTCATGGCTGGTATTATGATAATGAAGAAAACAGATGGAAATGGCAAAGACCTAGGCTGTTTGAATCTGTAGAAGATTTGCTGCCGTATTCCTTTGTGATCCCGTATCTCGAGCCAATGCTTGAGAATGCAGGTGCTAATGTTTTTATTCCACGTGAAAGAGATACGCAGAAAAACGAAGTTATAGTTGATAATGATTCAAACAATGAAATTTCATACGTTGAAAAAATCTATGATAATAAAACCTATTGGAAAAAGGGAATAGGAAAAGGTTTTGCTGTGGGGAATACCCCGTATGCATCAGGTGTTAATCCGTTTGATCTTGGCACTTACAAATATGTCAGCGCAGATTCTACGAAGAAAGCCCAGGTAAGCTGGATACCATACATTCCACAGACGGGCTATTATTGTGTCTATGTATCATATGAATCATTACAGAATAGTATTAACGATGCTCACTATACTGTTTATCATGCCGGCGATACTACCCATTTTTTGGTCAACCAAACAATTGGGGATAAAACATGGGAATACCTGGGTAGATTTAAATTCTTTAAAGGTTTTAATCCCAATGAAGATAAAGTTGTTTTAACAAATCAAAGTAGTGAACCATTAGACAAGCTTGCCTTTCCGGCAGGCAGGGTTGTGACTGCAGACGGAGTAAGATTTGGGGGCGGCATGGGTGTAATAGAAAGAAACGGTTTGACAAGTGGAAGACCAAAATACGAGGAAGGAGCACGTTACTGGCTTCAATACAGCGGGATGCCGGATACTCTTGTTTACAATTTAAATGATAACAAAAATGATTATGTGGATGACTATGAGTCTAGAGCCGAATATGCAGATTATCTTTATGGAGCGCCATTTGGCCCGAACAGAGATCGAAATGTGAAAGGACTAGGAATCCCAATAGACTTATCTTTGGCATTTCATACCGATGCTGGAATTTCTCACAATGACTCGACTATTGGAACGCTTGCTATTTATAGTCTGGATGATATCGATACCTCAAAAGTATTTCCCAATGGAATGTCAAGAATGGTGAATAGAGACCTGGCAGACCTTATTCAGACTCAAATAGTTGATGATATAAGAGCGAAGTATGATACTACATGGGTTAGACGTTCTCTTCTAAATGGAAAATATAGTGAAGCTGCCAGACCAAATTTTCCTTCAGCGCTCTTAGAATTACTAGCTCATCAGAATTTTCTTGATATGAAATTTGGTTTAGATCCCAGATTTAAATTTGACGTTGCTAGAGCAATATACAAAGCAATGCTAAGATTTCTATCTGTGCAGGATGACTTCCAATATCAGGTGCAGCCATTACCGGTTACTCATTTTACTTCATATTTCAAGAAGGATGGAGATTTAATTTTAAAGTGGAAGCCTCAACTCGACCCGTTGGAGCCGACTGCAAAACCAGACAGATATATAGTTTATACTAAAATAAATGATGGAGATTTTAATAACGGTACAGAAACTGATTCCTGTAAACTAGTAATAAAAAATCTTCAAGAAGGAAAGATTTACAGTTATAAAGTTACTGCAGTAAATGATGGAGGAGAGAGTTTTCCTTCTGAAGTACTCTCAGTTTGCAGTTTAGATAATGGAAAACCAACAGTTTTAATTATAAATGGCTTTACAAGAATTTGTGGCCCATTATCAGTTAGTACCAATAAATTTTCAGGGTTTTTGAATTTTGACGATCCCGGAGTTCCATATAAGTATGATATTAGCTATACGGGGCCGCAGTTTAATTTTAATCCTTTGTCAAAATATATTTCAAATGATTCTCCCGGTTTTGGAGCCAGCGGTTCTAATTATGAGACAAAAATAATTGCAGGAAATACATTCAATTTTCCGTACATTCATGGTGTTTCTCTTGAAGATGCAGGATATTCTTTTGTTTCTTCTAGTGTTTCGGCAGTAATGGATTCGATGATAAATCTTAACAACTATAAATACGTCGACTTAATACTGGGAGAACAAAAAACTACTCATTGGCAAAGAAGTTATATGGATTCAGTAAGAGGCGTTCAATTCAAAGCTTTTCCTGGAAAACTTCAGGGGCTTATAGGAAAATATTTGTCTGGTGGCGGAAATCTATTTCTTTCCGGTTCTTATGTTGGGAGCGATCTTTTATCTAGTCCTAATGATTATGATACTACTTTTGCCTCTAGAACTTTGAAATACCGTTATGATGCTGCCCACGCTTCCGGAGATGGAGATGTGATTTCAGCTGACAGTAGCTTTTATCCTCTTCATGATGAATTTGAATTCAACGTTCAGCCAAACGATTCCATATATGCTGTAAATGCACCTGATGCAATTTCAAACACCGGCCAAAGTCAGGTCCTGTTGAGATATGCCGAAAATCAATTTCCTGCAGCCGTGGGCTACAAAGGCAATTACGGAGTAGTCGCTTTTGGTTTTCCTTTTGAAACTGTTTTGAACCAAACTTCTAGGGATTCCCTTATGGAAAGTGTTATGAATTTTCTTAAGAGTAGAAAGGTTAAGGATAGTAAAAATTAATTAATAAATTAGGTCAGACTTCTTTAATAACAATTCTATTAACTTATTCCAGTTTGTAAGGAATGATAGTTTCTATTCCTATTCCGGCTCATTCTCATAAAATCTAAATACATTTATTCGTATCTGGAAAATAGCAGAACTGAATTTAATAATTTTCCCCTATTTACCGGAGGCAACATGAAGATATTAACTATTTTGTTGTTTGCTATTTTACTTTTTCTAAATTTATCTTGCTCAAGTACTTCACTAAAATCAATTTACCCAACTCTAAGCGATGGGAAATACGATAGTGAATTTCCCTATAGATCTTCTTCTGAGCAGCTTGAAAAGATAAGTGAAACAATACAACGGGTAAATTGTGTTGCTTACTACACATCATATGTTTTTGATTCAACCCAAGCTGTAGAAAAAAGCCAGTTAACAAAACAGATGTTGAATAGCAAAAAAGTAAGCAAGTTTTTCTTTGATAGAACCAGCGCTGGTTCTTCCACTATAATTTATAACAGAAACGGTCGCGTTGCTCTTTTAACGGATGCACACGTTGTTAGTTTTCCCGATACGATTTTTTCCTTTATGACGGATAAGCAAGGAAACAGAACAGATTTTCTGCAAGGTATTTCATTAAAAACAGGTGAACATATTTATATTTCGGGCTTCCCGGGTGGAAGTGAAGTAAAAATCATAGCAATTAATACAAAATCAGATTTAGCTCTAGTCGGAAATAAATTTGACCAAGCATTTACTAACACTCTCAGGGTCTTTAGTTATCCCAATGGTCATGCAAAGGAATTAGAATGGGGATCCTTTGTGTATATATTTGGATATCCATTAAATGATAAGATGATTTCAAAAGCAATCGTGAGCAGTCCAAATTATGATAATAATGGTTCTTTCCTGATTGATGCTGTTGTAAATAGGGGATTTAGCGGAGGAATAGTGCTAGCGATAAGAGATGGGGTTCCGCATTTTGAACTTGTTGGGATAGTGCAATGGATGCCACAGGAGACAAGCTATTTTTTAGCTCCGAAGAAATCTGATAATGAATATAATCCATTTGTAGCATACAAAGGAAACGAATATGTTGAAAAACAAACTAATTACATATATGGTATTACAAAAGTAATTCCTATTGAACAAATTGATAATTTTGTCGACAATAATAAGCAGGTACTTATTGATGATGGCTATCATATGGAACAGTTTTTTGGCGAGTAAGTCAACGAAGATTAATAAAAATTAATAATCATTTAATTAGATTTTAATATTTCTCCCATAAGTTATCCGCTGTCTAAAATATTTTTTAATAATTTTTCGGTAGAAGGAGAAATACTAAATGAAAACCAAAATACTGGCTTTGATAGCAGCACTTGCTTTTTTTGTAGTAACAGTAACCCCAAGCACTTTTGCTGGCCAAAAAAATACAAACAAGTCTAATAAGACTGTGATTGAAAAGCTGAACAGTTCAAAAGTCGTTTCTGACTCGACTAAAGCAGCTCCTAAGAAATTAAAGAAAGCTAGCAAAAAGACGGTTCATCATAAGATGCATACTGCAAAAACCAAAACCACTTCGAAAACTGCAAAGACCAGTTCCAAAACATGGCATAAAAAGTCTCATAAAGCTGTGAAGGATACTACAGGTACTAAGTAAATTGAAGTGGTTGTAATTTATAGTAATTGATGATTTACGAAAAGGAGAGTTTTAAACTCTCCTTTTTTTATTTAAGTTTAACGCATGAAAATACTTCTGGTAGAGGACGAAAGGAAGGTTTCTTCTTTCATAAAAAAGGGATTAGAAGAAGAATATTACACTGTGGACGCTGCCTATGATGGTGGGGAAGGACTCAATTTAGCATTAAATAATATTTACGATATTATAATTTTAGATGTTATGCTTCCAATAAAAGATGGCATGCATGTGCTGACAGAGATTAGGCAAAATAGAATCGGCACGCCTATCTTGTTTCTCACCGCAAAAGATTCTGTGGATGATAAAATAGAGGCATTAGATTCCGGCGCAGATGACTATTTGACAAAGCCGTTTTCGTTTGAAGAGCTTTTAGCTAGAGTTAGGGCTTTGCTAAGAAGATATTCTGACAACAAATCTGTCTTTATGAAAGCAGGGGAATTGATACTGGATACTCAAACTCATAGAGTTAAAAGAGGTGCTATCGAAATTACGCTTACACCCAAAGAATATTCTATTCTTGAATACCTCGTTAGAAATAAAAACAGAATAATCTCCCGAACAATTCTTACTGAACATGTTTACGAATATCATTTCGATAGTGATACAAATGTTATTGATGTTTATATAAATAAATTAAGAAATAAGATTGATAAAGGTTATGAGAAGCAGCTTCTTTATACAGTCCGTGGGGTAGGTTATATGATTAAGGATGAATAAGTTTTTAATTAAGATAATTCATGCTATCATTCTCAAAATCATATATAAAGACAACCAGGTTTAAAACAACGCTCTGGTATTCACTTCTTTTCCTAACCCTAGAGGTTGTAATGGGGTTAACGGTATATTTTTATCTGACCGAGAGTATGTTCAACCATCTTGACAATTCTTTGTCGAGAGAGACGGAGTCAATTTATAGTTTTGTTAAGGATGCAAAGGTTAACATTTCAAATTTTCATCCCGATTCGGTATATACTTCTCCGGAAGACTATGTTTATGATTTGATATTTGAGGCTGTGGTCTTAAACCCCAGGAACAATTACATCCAGGTAAAACTGAGCAACAAATCTATATTCAAGACTGACAATCTTGGAAATCATAACCTCGATTTTCCAAATCTGGATACAAATAGAACGGTTTATACTTTTAAAGATACCTCTTTATCAGATGATAGAATTAGAGCTGCTTATTTGGCAAAAGACCAGTACAAGATAATAGTAGCCTATCCACTCCGGCAAATTAATGAAATACTCAACAGCCTCACAAATATTTTCATTTTGATAGCACCAATATTTTTAATTTTGTCGGTGCTTGGGGGAGCAGTAATTTCTGCAAAATCTCTTTCCAGAATAGATTCAATTATTAAGGAAACTAAAGAAATTACCACTCAAAACCTGGATGAAAAAATAGAGGGAGAAGAATTTACTGATGAATACGGAAGATTGGTTAGGACTATGAATGAGATGATTCAACGGATAAAAGCTTCTATTCAATATATGAATCAGTTTTCTATTTCAGCTTCCCACGAGCTTAAAACTCCATTGACTATTTTAAGAGGGGAAATAGAACTTGCGTTAAGGTCGGATAAAACGCCGGGAGAATATAAATCCATATTACAAAGTAATTATGAAGAAACATTAAGGCTTATTAACATTGTGGATAAACTGCTATTTGTTTCCAAGTTTGACCATTCTATAATAAAATTGAATAAAAAGAAAATTGAACTTGATAGTTTTTTGAAAGAGACAATAAATCCATTAAGGTATTTGGCGAAAGAAAAAGATATGAAGATAGTGTTGAAACCCAAAGCCGATACCTATGTACACATAGACCCGGAACTTATGAAACTTGCAATATCTAATTTGGTGGATAATGCTATAAAATATGGAGAGCCAAACACTGAAATTTCTGTCGAATCAGAGGAGGGTAACAAAAATGAAGTTAGAATTTCTGTAATAAATTATGGAGAGGGCATTCCTTCAGAATTGAAAAAAAAGATTTTTAATAGATTTTATAGGGTGGAGTCTTCAAGAAATAGGGGCACAGGGGGTGTCGGTCTGGGTTTATCTGTAGTTAAATCAATTGCTGATTTACATAATGGGAAAATTGAGGTGGATTCTACGCCTGGAGGGACAACAAAATTTACAATCCTTTTGAATTAGTTATATTATAGCTGTAATTTTTAATAACAAACTTAGAATTTTTCTATGAAGAAATTTATAAAGATTGCCGGGGGTATTTTTGTACTAATTATCTTACTACTTATACTCATTCCAATTTTTTTCAAAGGGCAAATAATTGATTTAGTAAAAACCGAAGTAAATAAAAGAATTGATGCTACTCTAAACTTCGATGATGTGGGTCTAAATCTTTTTGAACATTTTCCCAATCTTACATTAAGCATTGACAATATTACAATTATTAATAAGAAGCCATTTGAAGGTGATACGTTATTAAGTGCCGCTTCTTTAAAAACCACCATTGATGCGTTCAGTGTTTTTGGCGGTAAGCAAATAAAAATTAAAGACGTTAGTCTAGATGAACCTAAAATCTTTATTTATGTTTTGAAGGACAGTTCTGCCAATTATAACATATACCAATCAGATACTTCAAAAGCTAAGTTTGATATCGCACTTGACAGCTATTCTATTAAGAATGCTGATATTGCTTACACAAATGAGCTTTCAGGTATGACGGTACTCATCAAGAATTTAAGCCATACTGGCAGCGGAAATCTTAGCCAGGATAAATTCGATTTGAATACGGATACAAAAATTCAACGGATGACATTTTTGAAAGGTGACATAGCTTATCTAAATAAAGCTGCTATTAGTTTGGTTTTGAATATGAATGTTAATACAGCCGCAAACAGTGTAACGCTTCTAAACAATGAGTTATTGATCAATGATTTGCCTTTAAAATTTAGCGGCAAAGTTTCAAGCAGCGACGAAAAAATGAACTTGGACTTAAGCTTCAGCTCTCCAAATGGTGATTTTAAGAGTTTACTATCTTTGATACCTGCAATCTATCAAAAAGACTTTCATAACCTGCAGGCTTCGGGAAAATTCAGCTTTAACGGCAGCGTAAAAGGGACTTACAGCAAGACCGATTTTCCCGCTTTTAATTTTGATTTAAGTGTCAATAACGGAAATTTTAAATATCCCAAACTTCCATCATCCATTAATGATGTACAACTTAATCTGAATGTTAATAATCCTGGAAGGAAACTGGACAATACAGTCATTAACCTCAAAAAATTATCATTCAATGTTGGTGGAAATCCTATTGATGCTAGCATCCTTGTAAAGAATCCGTCAACGAACACTTATGTAGATGGCAAGGTAAATGGAAGTCTGGACCTTTCTAACTTAAAGAATGCGGTTAAAATGGAAAATGTATCTGAGTTGTCTGGAAAGGTAAGCTCAAACCTTAGTTTTAAGGGTAATCTAGGTGAAAAGAAAAATGATTATAAAAATCTAGACCTTGCAGGAACTCTGCAATTAAATAATGTAAATTATAAAGCAGCCAATCAGCCAAATGCTGTTAAAATTAACGACGCATCGGTTAGTTTGAACAAAGAAAAACTAAGCTTGAATGATTTAAATCTCAAAATAGGTGAGAGTGACTTACGTGCAAAAGGCTATTTTTCCGACTTTCTAAATTATTTTTTAAACAATGGTAATATCGCGGGAAATCTAAATCTTTCATCAAACTACTTAAATCTTAACCAGCTTTTAGGAGGACAAAAATCAACTGATACAACTAAGATGGCTGCTGTTGATATTCCGGGCAATATTAACTTTGTAACTTCGATTAGCTTCAAAAAATTAATATATGAAAATCTTGATTTGACAAATGCGACGGGTTCATTAATAATAAAGAACAAAAAACTAACAATACAAAATCTACGAAGCGACCTTTTGGGTGGAAATTTTGTTATAAATGGAGATTATAATTCCAACGTACCGAAGAATCCATCAATATCTTTTAATATTAAGTTAAACAATTTTAATGTAAAGCAAACTTATCAAAGTTTTGTGACTGTAAAACAGTTTGTTCCCATGTCGAAGTATGTTGATGGAAATTTCAGTTCCTCATTAAATCTATCAACTTCCTTGGATAATGAAATGATGCCGGTCTGGGACAGCTTCAATAGTTCCGGAAATCTTGATATTAAAAAAGCAGGAATAAACGGATTCAAACCATTCGAAGAAATTGGAAGCAAATTGAATATATCCGAACTGAAAAATCCAAATATTTTTAATAAAATAGTTTCATTTAAAATAACTAACGGCCGTTTTTACGTATCGCCTTTTAGTTTAAAAATAGGGAATTATACAATGACAATAGCCGGTTCAAACGGTTTGGATAAAAGTTTGAATTATAATGTTGGTGTAGATATTCCGGCTGGAAAATTAAAAAGTGAAGTTAACAATGCAGTCAGCAGCCTTCTTAAGAGAAATACAAAGGTTATTAATTCCGAGAATGTAAAAATTGATGCAGGAATAGGAGGAACAATTGATAATCCGAAGTTAACATTTAGTGGTGGCACTACTGCTTCGGGTGTTGCAAAAGAATTTGAGTCTCAAGTTAAACAAGAAGTAAACAAGAAAGTTCAGGAGCAAAAACAACAGCTCCAAAAGAAGGTGCAAACAAAAGTAGATACTCTCGAAAATAAGCTAAAAAAACAAGCAGAAGATAAGTTGAAAAATCTTTTTAAACAGTTCAAATAATATCTATAAGCTTTAAGGACATTATTAGGATTGCAATTATTAAGAAGATCTTAATTATTTTTTCTCCTTTTTTTACCTGAAATTTAACGGACCACCAACCACCCAAAGCATTTCCAGTCGCTAAAGACAATCCGTAAAACCAGTTAATATTGTTGGTGAGTACGAATATTAAAATTGCAGGGATGGTATAAACAAGCACTATAAAAACTTTGTGCATGTTTACGTGAATTAGATTTAATTGCATAAATCGGTTGAGAATGAACATGATTATAAATCCCACTCCAACTTGAATAAATCCGCCATAAAACCCGACAAACAACATTGCCAAAACAATTTTTAAATCTATTTTTTCTTTCTCTACATTATAGGTGAATTTCTTATTTGGTAACAGCATCGAGACTATTATTCCAATCATTATTATTCCCAAAATCGTCTTAAATAACTTGTCACCAATATTAACAGCTATTAACCCGCCGATAATTGCTCCCGGTAGAGTTAGGAGCGATAATTTTAAACTCAGATTAAAATTTTGATATTTTTCTTTCTTAAAAGATAGAACTGCGAAAATATTTTGAACAAGTATCGCAACTCTATTGGTTCCATTTGCGAGAGTTGAATTTAGACCGAGAAAGATTAATGTGGGCAATGTAAGAGTGGAACCACCGCCAGCCGCTACGTTAATAAGGCCGGCAGCAGTTCCTACAACCAAAAGGATAATTATGTCAGTTAAGTGCGACAAACTAGAGATTCATAAAAAATATCTATCTGTTAAATTATTAAATAATTGAATTAATTAACAATTAGATTAATCTTCATGTTTCTCTTTTACTTCC
>JBJKPP010000103.1:0-1147 GCA_046706145.1 Ignavibacteriaceae bacterium
ATAGAGCAATATGCTGGGCACCAGGCCCCTCATAAAAATCTAAATATTCATCTATCTGAGATTTCTTTTTTCCCATAGCAGGTTCGTTAATTGGAAATTTAATATAACCTCTTCCACCAGCCATTACTTTGGACATTAAAGCAGAATATTCTGTGGAAATGTCTTTGTCGTCAAAACTTATATACTGTGTAAATCCCATCACATCTCTGTAGAAAGCTACCCAGTCATTCATCTTACCCAATTCCACATTTCCAACTACATGATCTACAAATTGAATTCCAACAGGCTTAACATTTTTAATTGATGATTTCATTGGTAAAAATGAAGGCATCAATTCACCTTGATAATTATCTTTATTCAAAAAGGTATGAATGGTTTCGCCATATGTATAAATAGCAGCCTTCCTAATTTTACCCCTTTCGTCTTCCACATAATGCGGTTCTTCAGCACTCTTAGCTCCTCTCTTAACAGTTTCTCGATAAGCCCTATCTACGTCGTCAACCAGCATAGCTAAATCTTTTACACCATCCCCGTGTTGGAGAACATGTTTTGCAACAGGAGAGCTACTCCTTAGGCCTGATGTCAGAATGAATCTTATATTGCCTTGTTTAAGCATGTAAGAAACAGAATTTCTATTCCCCGTTTCAAGCCCACTGAAACCTATTAGTTCAAATCCAAAAACAGTTTGATAAAAATATGCCGCCAGTTTAGAATTCCCCACATAAAATTCAATGTAATCGATATCCCGCAGACCTAAGTGGTCATCAAATCTTTCTTCAACCGGACGTTCAACTTCAGTAATAGCTTGGTTTGTTGGATGATTACCAGATGCCTTGGCAGTTAAATTTCTCATAATTTTACCTTTTTATTTATAATTATTTAAAAAATAGTAAAATATTTCAAAAATTAAATGCAATATTTTATTAAAGATTCAGAATGTGATTAGAAAAAAAGCTAGACTTCTACTAAAAAAACATTAAAAATAAAGGAATATTCCACAAAAAGAGTTAATTTTCACCCAACTTTAACAATAACCAGGGTTACATCATCATTCTGTTTAGCTTTCCCTCTAAATAAAGATATTTCACGTAACAGGTTGGATTCAATTTGAGATGCAGAAGTAGATTGTTGATTCTTTAATAAGCTT
>JBJKPP010000104.1:0-1734 GCA_046706145.1 Ignavibacteriaceae bacterium
AAATCATCAAGAAATGAGACTGCTGAGCTTCTTAATGTTGTAAAGCCAAAATTTATCTTTTATGATGAAGAAAATAGTAAATTCTCATCGATAAAAGGTTTTCACTTTAGAAAAATCCCGCCTCGAAGAATTAAGAAATCAGAAATTTCACAGCTTGATATTAAGTTCGATTCAGAACAAACAGCAGTCATAATTTTTACTTCAGGTTCCACAGCAAGACCTAAAGGTGTGGAGATTACTTTCTACAATCTGCTCCAAAGTGCAAAAATAGGCAACAAAGTTCTCGCTCATAGAAAAGGCGACGCTTGGCTTGCTAGTCTACCTTTTTATCATATCGGAGGATTCTCAATCATTACACGTTCTTTTATTTATGGGGCAAAAATCGTTTTACTTTCATCATTATCAGCTAAAAATATCAAACATGAATTAGATTCCAAGCAGATTACCCATCTTTCACTTGTTTCAGCGCAGCTTAAAAGAATTACTGAGGAAAATATTAAGCCAAATAAAGAACAGAGAGTTACTCTTATTGGAGGCGGATTTACGGATTCCATCATAATTAACCACGCAATTAAACTCGGCTGGAAAATTTACAGAGTTTACGGTTCCACAGAGGTTACTTCTTTTGCAGCTATAATGAAATATGATAAGAAAAGAAAAGAAGCGACCGGCAAAGCAATAAATCCAAATAAGATCTTTGTTGTTGAAGATGGGAAAAAGCTTAAACCTTTTGAGGTGGGAGAAATAATTGTTCAAAGTCCGATAGTATTTAAGAGATATTTTAGAAACGCTTCTGAAACAAGAAAAAAAATAAAAGCTGGATTTCTTTATACCGGCGACATTGGTTACCTGGATAAAAATGGTTTCCTATATGTTGAAGCAAGAAGAACTGATTTAATAGTTTCCGGCGGAGAAAACATTATTCCAAATCAAGTTGAAGCACAAATTAAAAATCAGCCCTTAGTTACAGATGCTTTTGTTTTTCCAATGCCTGATAAAGAGTGGGGGCAAATAGTTGCCGCTGCTATAACTACAAAAAATAATTTACCTCTATCAGAAAAAGATTTGAAGGATTTTCTAAAGAAACACTTAGCTAGTTACAAGATACCAAAGAGATTTTTCTTCTTGAAAGAACTCCCAAGAAATCAACTTGGGAAAGTTCAAAAGGATCAGTTAATAGCTCAAATAACAAAGAATCTATAAGGATAACCTGCCATCAAAAGATCCTTAGAAACTACACCAAAAATTTTGATAAATTCTCTTTCACTTCTTTAAGAATTTCTATTTTAGTCCAGTTTTTCTTATCTACAAAAACATGAACACTCTTAACTTCCACACACGTCTCCCCCTTTTCATTTAGAATCAAATAACCGATCGAAAAAGATGAGTTTCTTAGTTCCAGTACTTTTAATTTTATTGTTATAATTTCCGAATATTTGATTGCTCTAATATATTTTGCTTCTGTACTTTTCACCGGGACTGCAAAATATTCATTTGCCCAGAAATCAAAATTTAAATGGAAACTATTAATGAATTCTTCATAAGCAGAGTGACAAAATTCAAAAACCTTTACATAAAACAGAATTCCTGCAGGGTCACAATCAGAGAAGTAAACTGTTCTTTTTATCTCAAACATATATTGTCAGCCTAATTATTTGTTAATAGAATATTCAAATTGCAATTTAGAAAATAAAAAGCTAAGTTATCAACCTGCCTGCATTACCGTTTCGGCAG
>JBJKPP010000105.1:0-39979 GCA_046706145.1 Ignavibacteriaceae bacterium
AATTATGAATTATTACTAAGATTAGTTGGTCCAGATGGAAAATCTATTTCTACTTCTAGTGAAAAGTTTACAATTCAAAAAGAAGAAGAAAAAGATTTCAGTAAAGAAATTGATATAAGAAATGCTGAGTTTTGGTCTCCCGACAACCCGCAATCCTATACTCTTCAGGCAGAAATAACATTAGATAATCAGACTATAGATATAACTAATAAATCATTTTCGATATACTCTTTAAGCTCGGATAGTAGTTCGATTTACCTCAATGGACAACCTTATCAATTAGCGGGTGTAACATATATCCCATCATTTGACGACCATGGTAATTTAACAACTTACAGCGATATGGAAAAGGACATTAGAATAATAAAGAATTTAGGATTTAATACTGTTAGATTTGCAAAGTGCTCACCCAATCCATATTATTTACAGCTTTGCCAAAAATATGGACTTCTAGCTTTTATAGAATTACCTTTAAACGGAATACCCGGCGTAATAACCGAAGACCAGAATTTTGCAGCCCGATGTGAAAATTACCTACATGGATTTCTTGATGCCTACTTAACATATCCTTCTGTCGCTGCTGTTGGTGTGGGCAGTTCTTACCTTCCAAATCTGGATAAAAATATTTCTTTAATTGAAAAACTGGGAGCAGACGTTAAGGATAGGAGTAATATTTTAACTTACTGCTCTTTTAACGGTTTTAATCTTACAAACATTAAAAATATTGATTTATACGGCATAGAACTTTTTAACTCCTCTCCCAAAAACAATTTAGAAAATTTTCTTTCCACCGAACATGAATTTGGAAAAGGAAGAACATTTATTAGTGAAGCCACATATCCTATTAATATGGGAAAAACGGATGGTTACGTAAACGAGTTTTCTTACGAAGCCCAGGCAAAATATTTTAGCGATTTGATTGACTTCGCAAAAAAGAATTCCATATCAGGATATTTTATCAACACAATGTTTGATTTTGAGGGTGACTTCTCTCCTTTAATTTCCGGATACAGCGAGAAGAATATTTATAATATTGGCATACTGCCTGAAAATCGAAGTACAGAAACATTAAGTTACAAAGTGATTTTCGCAAAGCTTTATCACCAGGAAAGTATTACAATACCAATTGGCAGCAAAAAGAATGATGCACCAATGGAGTTTATTGTATTCGGAATTTTGTTAGCTATATTTCTTGGTATAATTGTCAATTCCGGAAGGAAGTTTAGAGAAGATGCAACCCGCGCGTTAATGCGGCCGTACAACTTTTTTGCAGATGTTCGGGACCAAAGAATTATTTCAGGGTTTCAAACTGTTATTTTAGCTCTTATAATTTCTGCAGTATTAGCTCTTATAACCAGCAATATATTTTTTTACTTTCGGACAAGTTTGGAATTTGATAAAATTTTGATATCTACTGGCAGTGCAAAACTTACAAATATAGCCAGTTATCTATCCTGGCACCCCTTTACTTCATTATTATACTTATCCGCTTTTTACGTTGTACTTCTGGCTGTATTAACTATCATAATTAAGATTGCCTCGCTATTTGTACGCAACATAGTTTTTTATTCTAACATTTATTTCACAACCACGTGGGCGCTTTTACCTTGCGTGCTCTTAATTCCGGTTGGAATTGTTCTTTACAGAATCTTAGTAGCAGACGTTGCTAATTTTTACATTTATTTGTTTTTATTTATTTTCATTATTTGGGTATTGTATAGACTTATTAAAGGGATTTATGTAATTTTTGATGTGAATGCGGGTGGAGTATATTTTTATTCCATTTTGATTGTTCTTTTAATTTGTGCTTCGGTTGTTATTTACCTGCAAGTCAGGAACTCTTTTTTAGATTATTTTTTCTACACATTAAAACAATTTTGAGTCTGAATATTGTATTTATCGAAATTAGAAATATTAGGATTTAAGTCATTCGCAAACAGAACTATTATAAACTTCAACAGCGGAATTACCTCTGTAGTTGGACCAAATGGCTGCGGAAAAACAAACATAGTAGATGCAATAAGATGGTGCTTAGGCGAGCAGCGTAGTGGAACTTTAAGAAGTGATAAGATGGAAAATGTCATTTTCAATGGCAGTTCTACGAAAAAGCCGATGGGGATGGCAGAAGTTTCATTAACCATTCAGAACAACAAAGGCATTCTTCCTACTGAATATTCCGAAGTTACAATTACACGCAGAATTTTCCGTTCCGGGGAAAGTGAATATCTTCTTAACAAAAATCTTTGCCGTTTAAAAGATATCACAAATCTTTTTCTCGATACTGGTATAGGCTCAAATGCTTATTCTGTAATTGAATTAAAGATGATAGAAACCATCCTGAGCAGCAAAGCCGAGGAGAGAAGAACTCTTTTTGAAGAAGCTGCCGGAGTTAATAAATACAAATTAAGAAGAAGACTAGCACTAAGAAAACTTGAAGAAGTTAAATCTGACCTAACAAGAGTGAATGATATTGTTTCCGAGGTTCAGAAAAAAGTTAACTCTTTAGAGAGACAGGCAAAAAAGGCAGATAGATACAACAAAATTTCAACCGAGCTGAAAGAGCTTGAAATAGACCTTGCTGAAAAAGAGCTGTCCCTATTTAACTTGAAAAGAGAAAGTGCAAAGCAGAAAAAAGAAGAATATTCTAGCGAGAAGATAAACATTGATTCGGAACTCGCAAAAATAAATGAAAAAATTAAAGAAATAAGACAAAATTTAAAAGAAGTAGAATACCAACTAAAAAGTAAAAACTCGGAAGTTAACACAGTAACAGAAAAGATCTTTAACAGCAAAAAAGATATCTCGGTTAACGAAGAAAGAATTCACGCACTTCAATCTAATATCGAGAGATATCAAAAAGAACAAGAAGAGTTAAAAATTCAGCTAAACAAAACAATTGAATCAATAAACAACTACGAGCAAAATCTTTCTGAGACAAAAGAAAAGACTACCCACAAAATAAAAGAGAAAGAGGAAAAGCTCGAGTACCACAACAAAGTGAAACTTGCTCTGGAGGAAAAAAGAGCTAATCTAAAAGTTCAATCCGAAAAACAATTCGAAAATTACAAGGAAATAACAAACCAGGAAAATCAGCTTTCGAACGTTGAAAAACTATTGGAATCAAAGAACTATGAAATCGAAAAACTTCAGATAAAGATACAGAATTTGACAAGCAACATCGCTAAAACTTTTGGTTTTATCTCCGAGTTGAATAACGAAAAAGAAGACTCTGAGAAAAAGCTAAAAGAAGCGGAGGATACATTTCAGAGTAAACAAAAAGAAAAAGAGGATTCTGAAAAAAAGCTAAATGAGCTTAAAGAAAATGAACTTCAGCTTAGATCTGATTTGAATACTCTTAGGGAAAAAATAAATTTTATCCAAAACCTGATAAATAATCTTGAGGGGATTTCTAAAGGTGCTAAAGCTTTAATAGAAGACGACACCTGGACCCAAAACGAAAAAGCTTTGTCCGCTCACATTGGCAGCACTTCAAACGAACTTAGATATGCAATCGAAGCCTCCCTAAAGAATAACTTGAATAATATTCTGGTAGAATCTTTAGAAGATTTACATAAAGGAATCGAATTTCTAAGAAATAAAGAAAAGGGAAAGGCAAGTTTCTTCGTTGTCCGGCGGCTGCCGGATAACAAAGGATTTTTTGATAAACTTCATGAATATTCTATGAAAAGAAAATCAGAGAATATTCAAGAAGATGTAAACTTTGTCGGTTGGGCAAAGGAAAACATTAAAACAGAAAATTCATGGCAGCCCTTCTTTTCTAGAATTTTGAACAGGACTGCAATTATTAAAGATTTGAATTCTGCTTTACAACTTTCAAAAAGTTATCCTCAATTCAACTTCGCAACTCTCGAAGGAGATTACATTGATTCAAACGGAGTTGTAGAAGCTGGTTCAATTCTTAATCTGGATGAATCTTTCTTTGGAAGAAAACAATATTTAGAGAGCTTAAAAGCAGAATATCCGAATCTGGAAAGTCAAATTGAAAATATCAAAAAAGAAATAGAAAATGTAGAAACGCACATTGGTTCGATTGATCTCAAAAGTTTGGCAGAAGAAAGTAAATTAATTACCAACGACATATCAAATATTGAAAAACAAATTGCTCAGTTCGAATTTGAAAATAAGAAAGCTAAAGACGAATCTGAAAAAATTAATAAAGATATTCAAGAGTTGATTAACGAAATAAATGTTCTGGATAAAGAAAAGAATGAACTGATTAGTATTCTGGCTGCCCAGAATGAGAAGAAAGAAGCTTCACAATTACAGCTGAAGAATTTGGAAGAAGAGTTCAACATAAATGAAAAAGAATATAATGCTGCACTGGGAGCATATAATAATTTAACACTTGAGTTAGAAAGATTGCAGGGAGAAACCAGGAACCTGGAAAACTCAATTAAAAGATCAGAAGAAAATATAGAAAACACGAAGAAATTAATAGAAAAAAGAGACTTTGACATAACTTCTTCTTTTGAAGAAAAAGGAAATCTTGAAAAAAGTATTCTAGCAAGAAAAGAAAGTCTGCAACAACTGGAATCAGAAAAAGCAGTATTTATTGAACAAGAAAAAGAAATAGACAAAAATTACAACGATCTGAAGACGCAGGCTGGTAATCTGGAAGATTCTCAAAACGACTTGAGGACAAAAAGAGACGAAATATCGGAATCAATTCACAAAGAAGATATGAGTCTCAATGAGTTAAGCTTGAAGACGAACAATCTCGTTGAAAACATTAAAGAAAATTATTCTATAACATTGGAGAGAAAAACATTCGATGATCTCGAATCGTTTGATTTTCAGTCGAGAACTGAAGAAGTTCACGCATTAAAAGAAAAAATAAAATCTTTAGGAGCAATCAACCTTTTGGCTTATTCTGAGTTTGAAGAAGAAAAAGATAGGCTGAACTTTCTCACCAAGCAAAGGGATGATTTGATAGAATCCGAAAAAGACATAATAAAAACAATTGAAGAAATAAATAATACAGCACAATCAAAATTTGTTGAAACTTTTGAACAAATAAGGGGACACTTTGTAGAAATCTTCAGAAACTTATTCAACCCTGGTGACGAAGCAGACTTGAAATTGGAAGAAGGTGCTGACCCGCTTGAAGCTAAAATAGAAATAATTGCAAAACCGAAAGGTAAACGTCCAACATCAATTGAGTTACTGTCTGGAGGTGAAAAAACTCTCACAGCAATAGCGCTTTTATTCGCAA
Source organism: Ignavibacteriaceae bacterium (assembly GCA_046706145.1). Classification (GTDB taxonomy): domain Bacteria; phylum Bacteroidota; class Ignavibacteria; order Ignavibacteriales; family Ignavibacteriaceae; genus JBJKPP01. The sequence continues at coordinate 5,234 of JBJKPP010000105.1, forward strand.
TTTATCTAGTAAAACCAAGTCCGTTCTGTATTCTCGATGAAATTGATGCTCCTTTAGATGATGCAAATATCGACCGCTTTACAAAGATTCTTGAAGATTTCAGCAAAAACACACAGTTCATCGTTGTAACTCATAACAAGCGAACAATGGAAGCTGCCAGCACTCTCTACGGAGTAACGATGCAGGAAGAAGGAATTTCGAAATTGGTAAGCGTTAGATTCAGTGAGGATTTTGCACTCGTCTCATCATGACTAAAACTCAAACCGAATTTGCCACAACAAATGCGCCGAGGAAAGTCTTCAAGATATTTGTTGATTTCGATGGAACCATCACAAAATTAGATGTTGGTGAAAATCTCTTCAGAAAATTTGGCGACGAAGCAAGAGTAAAAGAAACCATAGATAATTATTTATCTGAAATAATTTCCTCCAAAGAAATGTGGCTTTCTTTGTGCAAGTCTGCCAGAGTTACAGATAAACAACAACTTTTTGATTTTATTGACTCAATTGAAATAGACGAAACTTTCATAGAATTTGCAGAATATTGTGAATCCAACCATTTTGATATCTATATTTTAAGCGATGGTTTCGACCTTTATATTGATAGAATTTTAAAAAGAGAAAAACTGGAACACTTAAAATATTTTTCCAACAAAATGACAATCAATAAGAATAATGAACTACTTCCCTCTTTTCCCTATTTAGATATAGATTATAAAAATTCTGCTAACTGCAAAAGAAACCACATCATAAATTTAAGCGGAGATGATGAGTTTACTATATTTGTTGGCGATGGGTTTTCGGACAGATATACAGTTGCTTATTGTGATTTCATTTTTGCAAAAGATGATCTGCTTAAATATTGTGAAGTTGAGAAAATAACATATTTTCCATATTCAAATTTTTCCGATGTTATCAAAAGAATTGAAAAACTAAAGGCTAAAAAAAGACTAAAGAAAAGACATCAGGCTGTTCTTAAAAGAAATGAAGCCTACATGCAGGAATAATAAAACATGAGTTTGGGTCAAAAAATATTTAAATACAGAAGCTATACGCCAATTCCCTTTTTAGTTCTCATGCTACTTTACGAAAATGCTAATATTTGGAGCCTTATCCTCGGCTTCCTAATCGCCGTTTTGGGTGAACTAATAAGATTATGGGGAGTAAGCTGGGCAGGCAGCGAAACAAGAACCACCGGAACGGTGGGTGGCGCTTTTCTAATAGTCAAAGGGCCATTTGCGCATGTTAGAAATCCTCTTTATGTAGGAAACATTTTAATGTACCTGGGAATTGGCATAATGTCTTTCGCATTGTTTCCATATTTGCAAATTGTCGCTCTCATATTTTTTTCATTTCAATATTATTTCATTGTTAAGGAAGAAGAAAATTATCTTAGAAGTACTTTTACATCCGAATTTGAAAACTATTGTAATAATGTCCCCCGGTTTTTTCCAAGAATAACCAAATACAAGCCGGATAACACTCAACAACCTCCATTCAGTTTAAAAGCAGGATTTCGTTCGGAAAAGAGAACTTTCCAGGCTTTTGGATTAGTAATTATTACAATCATGCTCATCTGGTTCATCAGAAGACTATAGCGTAAGGCTATTACATTAGAAATTCATAAAAGAATTGGCCGCTATGCGAAACGAAAAGAACTTAATGATAATTGCAGGCGAAGTGTCTGGAGACTTGCATGGTTCTTCATTAGTCAAAGAATTGAAAACCCTTGACCCAAGTTTGAAGATTTACGGAATTGGCGGGGATAAAATGATCAAAGCTGGAATGGACGCAAATTTCCATATTAAAGATATGGCATTTCTTGGTTTTGTTGAAGTTGTTAGACATGTTCCCCTTATCAGAAGAGTTCAAAAAAAACTAATTGAAATAATAAAAGAAAAGAATATCAAAGCTGTAGTTTTAATCGATTATCCCGGATTTAACTTAAACTTCGCTAAAAAAATAAAAGAATTAAACATTAAGGTTATATATTATATTTCACCGCAAATTTGGGCTTGGGGAAAAGGCAGGATACAAAAAATTAGAAAATATGTAGATAAGATGATAGTTGTTTTTCCTTTTGAGGAAAAATTATTCAAAGATGAAAATATTAATGTAGAATTTGTTGGGCATCCACTTTTAGACATCTTAAAAAAATATCAATTTCTTACAAAAGAAGAATTATACAAAAAGTTTGATTTAGATAATCAAAAAGAAATTCTTCTTCTTTTGCCCGGTAGTCGAAGACATGAAGTAGAGAAAATTTTCCCAGAAATGATTAAAGCAGCAGAAAAACTCTCGCGAGAATTTAAGTTTAATATTGTTGTTTCCGCTGCTCCAAACATAAATGATGAATTTTTCAAAAACACTGCTGGACAAACGTCATACATAATAGTAAGAGGTTATAATTACGACTTAATGAAATATGCAAAATTTGGAATAATAAAGTCCGGTACCTCAACTTTAGAGGCCGCAGTATTTAAATTACCCATGATAATAGTTTACAAAACAAGTTCTTTAACGTACTTAATTGGCAAAAGTTTACTAAAATTAGATAATATCGGAATGGCAAATATTATTGCTGGTGAAAAAGTTGCTCCGGAATTAATTCAAAATAATTTAAGTGCAGAAAAAATTTTTAACGAGTCAGATAACATTTTAAAGAACGAAAATTATTATAGAGAGATAAAAAATAAGCTCAGCAAAACGAAAGAAAAATTGGGAACAGAAGGTGCATCCAGAAGAGCAGCAAAATTCGTATATGAACTTGCCTGCCGATAGAGTCGGTTGCACAATTTCGAAAATGTCATCCCGACTTGCCGGGATCTCCCCATTTTACAAGATGAGATTTCTCATTTCGGTCAAAATGACAGTTCTGAGACAAACTCAGTAGGTAGGGCATGCAGGTCTGAGAATGAAAATTAGAAAAGCGCAGCAAGAATTTTTAAGATTTATAGGTGGATTCTCACTTTTCGCAGCCGTAAATATTTTATGCAAAACCTTAAGAATCCAAACTGAAAATTATTCTTCTATTGATAAGCTGAAAAAAGAAAACAAAAACTATGTAATAGTTTTTTGGCATGGAAGCATGCTTCTCCCCTGGTTTTTGCATAGGAATCAAGGCTTAATTGCTTTAATTAGCAAGAGTAAAGATGGCAATCTTCTCGCGAAAATCCTTAAAAGTTGGAAATATACTGTGGTGAGAGGGTCAAGTACAGAAGGCGGCGAAGTAGCGCTGGGAATTCTGGTAGATTATGCCAAGAATAATTGTTCAATCGCAATTACACCCGACGGACCTAAAGGGCCAAGACACAAATTGAAAGCTGGCGCAGTAATTACTGCAAAAAGAAGCGGGCTGCCATTAATTTTAATTGGTGTTGGCTTTAAAAGAAAGAGAGAACTAAATAGCTGGGATAAATTTTTTCTACCTGGCTTTTTTTCAAAAGTTAAAGTAATATATTCTGACCCCATCTTCGTTCAAAAAGAATTAAGTTATGAAGAGACATCAAAAGTAATAGAAAATTGTGAAAATATGTTGAACGAATTGCATGAGAAAGCAAACACTTTTTGATTATAATTTTTTGCAAAAAAGTTAAATGAAATTCTTAAGACTTGTTCTCCTTCCTGGAGTTATAATATACTCAACTGTAATTTACATCAGGAATCTCCTTTTCGATAAGAACATTTTCAAGCAACGGGAAATTAACATAAAAGTAATTTCTATAGGTAATATTACAGTTGGTGGTTCTGGGAAAACGCCCTTGGTAATTTATCTTTGCGAGCTTCTTAAAAAAACAGGCTATAATATTGGAGTGTTAAGCAGAGGTTACAGGAGAAAAACCTCCGGTTATTTATTAGTTTCAAACGGTGAAAAAATATTAACCTCCGTTGAGGATAGCGGAGATGAAATTTTTCAAACAGCCAGAACATGCGGAATTCCTGCTGCAGCTTCCGAAAACAGGTTTGAGGGTGCTAAACAATTTATCAGAGATGTAAAAATTGACACTCTCGTTCTAGACGACGCCTTTCAGCATAGATGGTTAAAAAGAGATATAAATCTATTAATATTTGAACAAAATTTTTTGCTGAATTCTTCAATTCTAAATCAATCTTTATTACCAACAGGTAACATGCGGGAACCATTTAGCTCTTTAAAGCGTGCTGATGCAATAATTTTAAACAGAAAATTTTCAGAAAAACGAGAAATACCGGAAAAAGTAGCGGCCCATTTCAAAGATAAAAAAACCTTTACAGCAAGTTATAAAGCAATAGGATTCACCGATGTTACGAAAAACACAAGTTATTCTTTAAAGGAATTCATTGGTCAAAAAAGCCTTATAGTTTCTGGTGTGGCAAACCCAAATTCTTTTATAAGAGCGCTCAATCTATTCAAAATAGATACAACCAACCAACTCTTGTTTATAGATCATAAAAATTATAGCTTAAAGGAAGTTCAGCAAATTCGAAAGAAATTTTACTCGACAAACTCACATTCTGTCATAACCACAGAAAAAGATGCCGTAAAATTGTCCACTTTTGCTAAAGAACTTGATGATATAGACATTTTTTACCTAAAAATAGTTTTAAAGATAGACCATGAAGATTTGTTTATAAATTTTATTAAAAATACGTTAAATTGATATCTTGAATTTTTTTTAATTTCTAAAACTCGGGAGATATAGACTATGGCTAAAGAAAAAAAGTATGTTTACTTCTTCGGCGGAAAAAAAGCCGATGGTAGAGCAGATATGAAGAATCTTTTAGGAGGAAAAGGAGCTAATTTGGCAGAAATGGTAAATATTGGCCTTCCTGTTCCTGCTGGCTTCACAATTTCAACAGATGTATGTACTTATTTCTATCAAAATAAAAAAACATACCCAAAGGTCCTTAAAAATCAAGTAAATGAGGCGCTAAAAAAAGTTGAGAAGATAATGGGGGCAAATTTTGGAAGTGAATCTGACCCTCTCCTTGTCTCTGTTCGAAGTGGGGCAAGAGCTTCAATGCCCGGAATGATGGACACAATCCTGAATTTGGGTCTTAATGATAAAACCGTCCAAGCATTAATAAAAAAGACAAACAATCCGCGCTTTGCGTATGATTCTTATAGAAGATTTGTGCAAATGTATGGAGACATCGTGCTGGGTCTTAAACCGGAAAGCAAAAAAGAAGAAGACCCGTTCGAAGTCATCATTGAAAGAAAAAAGAAAGCTCACGGCTTCGAGCTTGATACTGAATTAACAGCAGAGCATCTGAAAGAACTTGTAGCTGAATTCAAAACCGCTATTAAGGAAAAAACAGGGCACGATTTTCCCGATGACCCAATTGAACAACTTTGGGGTGCAATCGGTGCTGTTTTTGGTTCGTGGCAAAATGAAAGAGCAATTGTTTATAGAAAGCTCAATAACATTCCTGCTGAATGGGGTACAGCTGTAAGTGTCGTCTCTATGGTGTTTGGAAATATGGGAGATGATTCCGGAACTGGTGTTGCTTTTACTCGAGACCCTGCTTCTGGACAAAATATCTTCTATGGTGAATATCTATTTAATGCACAGGGTGAAGATGTTGTTGCAGGTATTCGTACACCGCACGTGATATCAGAACTGGAAAAATCGAATCCTACTATTTATAAACAGCTCGTTGATATTAGGAAGAAACTTGAGAAACATTACAAAGAAATGATGGATCTTGAGTTCACAATTCAGCAGGGACGATTGTGGATGCTTCAGTGTAGAGTAGGAAAAAGAACAGGATTTGCAGCAATTAAAATGGCTGTTGACATGGTAAAAGAAAAATTAATTTCACAGAATGATGCCATTTCAAGAGTGGAGCCTAATCAACTTAATCAATTACTAAGACCTATCTTCGACATCCAACAAAAAAGAAAAGCTGTAGATGAAGGAAGATTATTAGCAAAAGGCCTAAACGCCGGGCCGGGCGCTGCTTCCGGGAAAATTGCACTAAGCGCACAGGATGCTGAAGCAATGGCAAAAGATGGCAGTCCTGTAGTTCTGGTTAGAATTGAAACTTCACCAGAAGACATAAAAGGAATGAGCGTCTCCGAAGGTATTCTAACTGCCCGAGGAGGAATGACTTCTCACGCAGCTTTGGTAGCAAGACAAATGGGTAAAGTTTGCGTTGCCGGCTGCGGTTCTCTCAGAATTAATTACAAAGAAGGTACGATTGCAGTTGAGGGAAAAAGTGCTGTACTTAAAGAAGGTGATTATATTTCAATTGATGGAACAACAGGCGAAGTAATTAGTGGAAAGTTGGATACCAAGCCATCTGAAGTAATCCAGGTGCTAATTAACAAAACTCTTGAGCCCAGCGAATCTTCAGTTTACCAAACTTATGCAAGCTTATTGAAATGGGCAGACAAAGCCAGAAAACTCAATATAAGAACTAATGCCGATCAGCCCGACCAGGCTTCCAACGCCATTGCTTTTGGCGCAGAAGGAATCGGACTATGTAGAACAGAACATATGTTTTTTGGCGGCGACAGGATTTTATCAGTTCGTAAGATGATTCTTGCCGATAATGCTGAAGAAAGAAAAGCAGCTTTGAACGAACTTCTTCCTCTTCAAAGAGGAGACTTCGCCGGACTTTTCGAGGCTATGGAAGGACGTCCTGTAACAATTAGGACACTCGATCCGCCTTTACATGAATTTCTGCCAAGTTCCGAAAAAGATATTAAGGAGCTTTCTGAGAAACTAAATCACTCTGTAGAAAAGATTCATGAGAAAATTGAAAGTTTGCATGAGTTTAACCCAATGCTAGGATTCAGAGGATGCAGACTTGGAATCGTTTACCCAGAAATTACGGAAATGCAGGTTCGTGCAATTTTTGAAGCGTCGTGTGAAGTTCTGGATAAAGGTATAAAAGTTAAACCGGAAATCATGATTCCGCTTGTAATGGAACTTAAAGAATTCAAAACTCAGAAAGCAATTGTTGATAGAGTTGCTAAAGAAGTTATGAGTGAAAAAGGCAAGAAGTTCAAATACACAGTTGGAACTATGCTTGAATTACCGAGAGCTTGCTTAACTGCAGACGAGATAGCACAAGAAGCAGAATTCTTCAGCTTTGGAACAAACGACTTAACGCAGACTTCAATGGGTTTGTCAAGAGATGATGCTGGAAAGTTTTTACCCCTTTACGTTGACAAAGAAATTTTCCAGGAAGACCCGTTTGCAGTTCTAGATCAAAATGGTGTTGGCAAACTTGTCGCCTTAGGAACTCAAAAAGGAAGGGCCACAAGAAGCAACATAAAAGTTGGTATCTGTGGAGAGCACGGTGGAGAACCATCTTCGGTGGAATTCTGCCATCGTGTTGGACTCAACTATGTAAGTTGTTCTCCTTTCAGAGTTCCAATAGCAAGACTGGCGGCTGCAAAAGCAGCTTTGAAGGACAAGAAGGCACCTTCCAAGTCGAAAAAAGGTAAGAAAAAAACTTCCAGATGATGTGATATTTACCTGCCTGCTTATCGGCAGGCAGGGTTTTCTTATCATTTTTACTTTATTTTATAAACTGTTAGAGGATATGAATGAAATTATCAGACTTCAAGTATAATTTACCAAAATCCGCAATCGCTAAACATCCGGTATCTCCAAGGGATAAAGCAAAACTTATGGTCCTGGATAGGGAAACTCAGACAATTGAGAACAAAAGATTCACGGACGTTGTTAATTACATGTCTAAAGGAGATGTTCTTGTTGTAAACGAAACAAGAGTTTTCCAGGCTAGACTTTACGGGAAAAAAGAGAAGACAAATGCAAAGATTGAAGTATTCCTATTACGTGAGTTGAATGCAGAAGAATGTATTTGGGATGTAATTGTTGATCCGGCAAGAAAAGTTAGAATCGGAAACAAAATATATTTTAATGATAAGCTTTGGTGTGAAGTAATTGATAATACAACTTCGCGCGGTAGAACAGTTCGGTTTAACCAGCCCGGAAATATCTTCAAAGCAGTTGAGAAAATCGGTTTGACTCCTCTGCCTCCATATATCAAAAGAGAAGCAGAGGCATCTGATAAGGAAGACTATCAAACAGTTTATGCAAAAGTTGACGGCTCCGTAGCTGCTCCAACAGCAGGGCTTCACTTTACTCCAAAATTATTAGCCAAAATTGAGAAAAAGGGAATCGAAATCGTTCCGGTTATTTTACATATTGGCCTTGGAACTTTTAGACCTGTTGAAGTAGAAGATTTAACAAAACATAGAATGGACTCGGAATATTTTGAGATTACACAAAAATCTGCCGATATGATAAACAAGGCAATTAACTCAAAGCACAATGTTTTTACAGTAGGCACCAGTACAGCTAGAGCTTTAGAAACCAGCGTAACTGCTGAGGCGCTTGTAAAACCAGGATTGGGCTGGACAGATAAATTTATCTATCCACCTTATTCCTTCAGAGTAGTAAACAAGTTGATCACAAATTTTCATCAACCAGAATCAACATTGCTTATGCTTGTTTGCGCTTTTGCAGAAACAGACTTTATTTTAAAAGCATATAAGAAAGCATTAAAGGATAAATATAGGTTCCTCAGTTACGGGGACGGCATGTTGATATTATGAAAATATTTGCTATTATTCCTGCAGGCGGCAGAGGTAGTAGGAGCGGTCACAATGCTCCCAAGCAATATATTAAGTTTAATAACAAGGAATTAATAGTTTACACTCTGGAGATTTTTCAGCGGAATAAACTAGTTAACGACATTATAGTTGCTGCCGATACCCGTTATTTTTCACTTCTGGAAAGAATCAAAAAAAGATATGGCTTAGACAAAATATCTAAAATTGTAGAAGGCGGAAAAGAAAGACAGCATTCTGTTTTTAATGCCGTTGCATCACTTTATGCAAACAAAAACGATTTAGTAGTAGTTCATGATGCGGCAAGACCACTTCTTCCCGACCAGGTATTAAGCAAAGCAATTAGACATGCGAAGGGAAAGGGAAATGCTCTCGTTTGTATTAAAGCAAAAGATACATTGGTTCGTGGAGATGACCACGTAAAAACTTATATTGATAGAGATAAAGTTTATCAGGTACAAACGCCGCAAATTTTTAGATATGGTGACCTTATTGAAGCTATGCAATTTGCCAATAAAAGAAAGTTTATTAGTACAGATGAATCATTTCTTGTAAAAAAGTACGGGAAAAAAGTACACATTGTTGAGGGTTCACCTATCAATTTCAAAATTACTTCTAAAGCTGATATAGAATTGTTTAGAATGATAGCCGGAAAAACGGCTTAAAATGAGACATACATAATTTATAGGTGTTCTAAATTATTGAAATATTGGAATAATATATGTAGCTTGTTTTTCCAAACTTTAGGTATTTAAAAAGATGTTATTATTAGCAGTTATCATAATCCTTTCTTATCTAGTAGGTTCAATCCCGACTAGCATTATTGTTACAAAACTCGCAAGAGGAATTGATATAAGGGATCACGGAAGCGGGAATGCGGGCGGCACGAATGTTATGAGAGTGCTAGGCTGGAAGCATGGTGTGTTCGTCATTTTATTAGATGCTATGAAGGGTGTAATAGCTGTTGTTTTAATTGCAAGACTTTATTACGGTCCTATTCCCTTCCATAATATTACTCCTTTTGATGATTTTACTTTGCTTCAAATTATCGCAGGCATAGCCGCTGTGATAGGGCATATCTGGACTGTGTTTGCCGGTTTCAGAGGAGGAAAAGGAATCGCAACTGCTTTGGGAATGCTTTCAATAATTTTGACTACAGACATTTTAATTGCAGTGGGTGTTTTTCTTGTAACGGTTTTAATTTTCCGGTATGTTTCGTTAGGTTCAATTTTAGGAGCCATATCAGTTCCCTTGACTTTATTTATGAGAGAAAATGTTTTTCACACTCATATTGAAAGTTACAATACCTTATTACCTTTCGTTATAGCTCTCTCGTTATTGGTAGTTTATACTCACAGAAAAAACGTAGTTAGAATATTAAACGGAAACGAAAACAAACTTTCTTTTAAGAAGAAGAATCCCGACTAAAGTCGGGACTAAGTAAATGAAAATTTCTGTTATCGGAGCAGGCGGTTGGGGCACCACACTTTCTGTACTTCTTCACTATAATGGTCATGAGGTTATTTTAAGAGAATACAAAAAAGGATATGTTAAAAAACTTCAGAAGTCTCGAGTAAACAGCACTTACCTTCCTGGAATAAAAATCCCAAAAGAAATACACATTACCCACGATTTAGAAGAAGCTACAACAAATCAAAACTTAATTGTTTTAGCGGTTCCTTCTCAATTTTTGAGAAGTGTTGTTAAAGATATAAAATTTTTCGACATCAAAAACTCGATTCTAGTCAGCGTTGCAAAAGGAATTGAAACAAGCAGCTTGATGACCATGTCACAGATGTTAAAAGATGTTTTCTCCCACATCGATGAAGCACAAATAGGCGTGTTATCCGGTCCAAGTCATGCTGAAGAAGTAAGCAGGAGAATTCCTACCGCAGTTGTAACGGCATCAAGCAGCCTGGATACTACAAATACCATACAAGCCGCTTTTATCACATCGTACTTTAGAGTATATGGTTCCACAGATATTTGTGGAGTGGAATTAGGCGGAGCTTTCAAAAATGTAATCGCAATCGGCGCTGGAATAGTTGAAGGGGCAAAATTCGGAGACAACACAAAAGCCGCAATAATGACTCGCGGCATTGCCGAAATTGCAAGAATGGGAATAACAATGGGCGCAAAACCGGAAACATTCTCCGGACTTTCCGGCATGGGAGATTTGATCGTTACTTGTATGAGCAAGTACAGCAGAAATAGATATGTTGGGGAGCAGATAGGAAGCGGGAAAAAATTAAAAGCTGTTCTTAAATCTATGGAGATGGTTGCGGAAGGAGTGGAAACCAGCCGTTCTGCTTCACAGCTTGCAAAAAAATTTGAAGTTGAAACTCCGATTACTGACGAAGTTTATAAAATACTATTCGAAGACAAAGACCCTGTAAAAGCAACAACCGATTTGATGAATCGAGATATGAAAATGGAGACAATATAACTATTCTTTCGGAAGTGATATCCCTTTTATTTTCCTATATAATGAAACTGCAAAAGAATCCGTCATACCGGAAACAAAATCAGTAATCTTGAGTAATCTTTCATAAATATCTTCATCAGGTTTTCTGTTTTCTCCTAAAAATTGACTTGGCAGTAAAGTCAAAATATTCCTGCTTCTATATGAACCCACGGAATCAACCATTTCATTAGCAGCGCTTATAAAAGAATCCAGTAAGCCTCCTAAAACTTCATACCCAGCGGCTTGTCTTTCTATTACACTTTTATGAGAATATATTTTTTCCATTGATACGGACTTTATCTCTTCCAATTCTTTAGAACGTGGCAATAAAGAAATCAAATCCTGTTCAAATTTACCAGCAAGAATGGCATTTTCATTATTCACAAACACTTCAGAAATTTCATTTACCAACTCATTTATTATTTTTGCACGCAGATAGCCGATTTTTTCATTCATTTCTCTATCATTATAGCCGGTAAGTTGCTCTTGGTTAATAAGGCTCATTAAGAGTTCTTCTGTTTCCTTAAATGAAATCACTCCCAGCCTAAATCCATCTTCCCAATCCATTATTCTATAACAGATATCATCTGCAGCTTCTACTAAAAATGCTAAAGGATGTCTGCACCACCAAGAATTATTCTCATCTTTCTTTTCAAGTCCCACTTCATTAGCAACTTCTTCAAAAAATTTCTTTTCCGGCTGAAAGAAACCAAACTTTCTATATATTTTTATATTATTTTCTTCTGATTTGGCTGGCATAAATGATTCTTTCGGATATTTAGTGTAAGCACCTAACGTAGCGCATGTTAATCTTAGTCCGCCTCTTTGGTTGGAATTTTGGAGTCTAGTGACTATTCTAAATCCTTGAGCGTTTCCCTCAAATTTTATGAAATCATTCCACTTTTTATCATCATTAATTTTGCTTTGAAACTCCTTGCCATTACCTTTTCTAAAATATTCTGCAATTGCATCCTCACCGGAATGGCCAAATGGAGGATTACCGATATCATGTGCTAGACATGCTGCGGCAACTATTTCACCAAATTGAAATTTGGAAAATTCCTTAGCTAAGTTTTTATCTTTGTCTAATATTTTTTCGCCGACTAAATTTCCTAATGACCTCCCCACGCAAGAAACTTCCAAACTGTGTGTTAATCTGGTATGAACAAAGTCATTTTCTGGTAGAGGAAATACCTGTGTTTTATCTTGTAATCTTCTGAAAGCTGAAGAAAATACTATACGGTCAAAATCTCTCAAAAATTCACTTCTTGCATCATTTCTGGTGGCAACGGAAACATTATCTACGCCTAAGGGCTTTCGGGATAACAATTTTCTCCACTCCAACTTTCCTTCTCCAATCTTGCCTACCGGAAGGCAGGTTTGAAAGTTTAATCATAAATTAAATTTTTTCTGTAAATTACAAAAAATATAAATTTTCCTCCTTGTAATTTATTCTTTTTGCTTGATGGAAAAACTGAAAGACAACGAACTGAGAAATTCAGTTCAATATCTGAAATCTGTAGGGCCAAAACGGGCTGAAGCTTTTAAAAAGATTGGAATTGAAACAATAGAAGACTTATTATTCTATTTTCCCTCCAAACATCTGGACAGAAGCACAACTCTAACTTCCGTCAGAGCATACCAATATGTGTTAAACGGATATGAGGGTGAAATCACAATTCTGGGCAAGGTTGCAGATAAAGACAAAAGAAGATTCGGCAGAAAAGAGATAATGAAAATACAATTGAGAGATTCGCAAGGATTTTTTGAATGTGTTTGGTTTCAGGGAATAAAATATTTCTATTCAGTATTTAATGAAGGCGATTACTTTGCAGTGTCCGGCAAACCTTCAATCTCCAAATATGGACATTTACAAATAGTTCATCCGGATTTTGACAGAATTTCAGAAGATGAATCAAATAGTTTCTTAAACACCGGAAAAATTATACCGTTCTATAAAATTCCTGGTGAACTCAGGTCACAGAACATCGGGGACTTTAGCTTGCGTAAAATTATTAGCGGCGCCGTTAAAAATTATGCTGATTTGTTGAGTGAAACACTACCAGAAATAATAACGAAAGAACAAAATCTTCCAAGATTATCTGAAGCTGTTAAAAACATCCACTTCCCAGAAAATAAGGAGGAATTGGCTAATTCTCTAAACAGATTCAAATTCGAAGAGCTTTTCTTCTTAGAATTGCTTGTTGCTATGAGAAAGAACAATTACAAGAATAAGCAAGTTGGCAATTCTTACAAAATTAGAACTCATCTTGTAGCTGACTTTATAAAGACGCTTCCATTTAAACTTACAGGGTCTCAATTAAAAGTTCTGAGCGAGATTAAAAAAGACATGGAAGATGACAAACCAATGAACAGATTATTACAGGGAGATGTAGGAAGCGGTAAGACTATTGTTGCACTCATCGCAATGCTAATTACCATTGATAATGGATACCAGGCTGTTCTAATGGTTCCCACGGAAATTCTCGCCGATCAGCATGCCAAAAACATTTCTAAGATGGTTAGCCAACTTAAACCAATTAACCCCGGCAAACAGATAAAAGTCTCGTTGTTAATCGGTGGACAAAGGAAGTCGGTCCGTCAGAGGACTCTTCAAAATATAGAACTTCAGGAAGCAGATATCATCGTTGGGACACATGCTCTGTTCGAAGAAGGAGTTAACTTTAAGAACCTTGGTTTAGTTATAGTAGATGAGCAACATAGATTCGGTGTAGTGCAAAGGGCAAAACTCCTTAACAAAGGTAACACTCCCGATGTAATTGTGATGAGTGCGACACCGATTCCAAGAACTCTCTCACTTACTCTATACGGCGATTTAGATATCTCGACAATAAACGAAATGCCAAAAGGAAGGAAGAAAATTAAAACTGTACTCAGGGGAGAATCTAAGCTTCCCGAGATTTACAACTTCATAAAAGAAAAGAAAAAAGAGGGCTATCAATCTTTTATTGTATATCCTTTAGTAGAAGAATCAGATAAATTGGAATTAAAAGCAGCCGAGACTTATTATGAAAAACTCAAATCTGGTTTTCTTAAAGATTTAAGAGTCGGGTTGCTTCATGGCAGAATGAGCTGGCAGCAAAAAGAAGAAATTATGCAGTTATTTCTTATGAAAAAGTTCGATGTTCTTGTGGCAACAACTGTAATCGAAGTAGGAATTGACATACCTGATGCCAATATTATGCTAATAAATGATGCACATAGGTTCGGTTTATCCCAGCTTCATCAATTACGCGGAAGAATCGGCAGAAGCGACAAAAATGCCTATTGCGTGCTTGTAACAAGAGATGAATATGTATCTTCCTTCAAAAATAATTTGGATATTGAATATCTATCCTCATCACAACTTGAAAAGTACAAGGCCACAGTTAGACTTCAATCGATGGTAAAGTATAGTGATGGGTTCAAAATTGCAGAAATAGATATGAAACTAAGAGGACCTGGCGATATTTTCGGTACTAAGCAAAGCGGTTTTCCTGAGTTACACTTTGCAAACATAACTTCAGATATGCTACTTGTGATTGAAGCTAAGAACTCTGCATTTAAAGTAATTGATTCCGACCCCCAACTCTCTGGACAAGAGAATAAAGCACTCAAACACACTCTCGAAAAAAAATTTTCCGACAATTTGAAGTTCGTAGCAGTCGCTTGAAAACTTTTAGTGAACTTCCCTCGTCTTTAAAGGTGTTGCATTTAAATATTTCTCACTTATTTTTGTAACAAAAATATTTTAAAATATTTTTGATGAGCAGTTTTAAAAGATGAGGGCGGAAAAAATATTTAAAATTATTTTTAAAAACTTATTGACTTAGAGTTTATATTATTTATATTTGATAAAAAAATTTCTGAGGAGAAAAAATTTTTCCTTCTTTGAACACTGTCCGATTAAATGTTGCGTTAACATTTAATGTGAAACCAGAAAGTGAAGCTTTCATCGAGGACGTATCTCCAAATCCCCAAGAATCAAAACCACTTCAAACTAAACTTATAGATACATATGCAGAGTGGGACACGTGGGATACTATTACAGCGGTGAAAAAAGCAATTGAAGTTTTTCACGATGTAACTTTGGTTGAGGCTAATGAGGATGCTTATGAAAAACTTAAGTCGCTCAAGCCAAATATAGTCTTTAATATTGCCGAAGGCTTCAATGGTACCAGCCGAGAAGCACAAATGCCCGCTATTCTTGAAATGCTTAACATTCCCTATACCGGCTCTGACCCTTTAACTCTATGTGTATGCCTTGACAAAGCAAGGACAAAAGAGATCCTTACTTATCATAAGGTCCCAACCCCAAAATTTATTATTTCTAGTGATTATGAAGAAGTAGAAGGACTAAATTTCGAATTTCCTTTGATTGTCAAACCTAACAGGGAAGGTTCCAGCAAAGGGATATATTCCTCTTGCTTCGTCAGAAATAACAATGAACTAAAGAGTGAAATAGGGAGAATATATTTAGACTACAATCAACCTGCTTTGGTTGAAGAGTTTCTTCCCGGCAGAGAATTTACAGTGGCTGTCATTGGGAATGAATCTACGGCCAGAGTTTTACCCATAGTTGAAATTAACTATAATCAATTCCCGGAAAATTTTACACCCATATATTCTTTTGAGGCAAAATGGATTCTAGACACAAAAGAAAATCCGCTGGATGTATTTACATGCCCGGCACTCATTGACAAAGAAATTGAGAATAATATTAAAAACACTGTTTTAAGAACGTACAATCTGCTTCGCTGCAGGGACTGGAGCAGAATTGATGTCCGGTTGGATGGTAACGGGATACCAAATATTATAGAAGTGAATCCCTTACCTGGAATTTTACCCAATCCCGAAGAAAATTCATGTTTTCCTAAAGCCGCTAGGTCTGCTGGTTTAGACTATAATGAAATGATAAACACAGTTCTTTTTGAGGCTGCAAAAAGATACAACTTATTATGAAAACTTCGGCCAAAATATTAATCTGCTATAATCCCCCATTGAGTGTTTACTCAATATACTCTGGGAAACCTCTTCAGCATTCAAAATTTGACAGTGACATGTCCGAAGTAGAATTCTCCAAGGATCTAAGAAGAATAAAGAAAGAACTTGCTAACCATTTTACAATAGTTAAAACCCTCCCGGTAGAAAAGAATATAGCCCAAACAATAAACAAGATAAATACTTTCTCCCCAGATGTAATTTTTAACTTTGTTGAATCTGTTGAAGGAATTGCCTCTTATGAATATTGCCAAACCGGGATTTTCGAATTGCTTGGTTATCATTATACAGGCAATATACCTTCTTGTCTTGGCAACTGCTTGGACAAAGCAAGAACAAAAAATATTCTTCGGTCATTTGGATTGAAAACGCCGGATTATACAACTGTTTTACCTAAGGTTAAATTGTCCGAAAAAGATTTTGTACTGGAATTTCCAGTAATTCTTAAATTATTAAATGAAGATGCAAGTATTGGAATTTCAGAATTATCTGTGGTAAGAAATTTCAAAGACCTTAAGAAACACTTGAATTTCTTATTTAAAACTTACAATCAAAGTGTAATTATAGAAGAGTTTATCGAAGGAAGAGAACTTAACGTGGCCATTTTGGGCAACCGGGTTTTGCCCATTTCAGAAATACTTTTTGACGGTTTGCCTAAAGGTTTTCCCGCTATTGTAACTTATGAGGGGAAATGGATTAACGGAAGCGTGTATTATAAACATACAAAACCAAAATGTCCTGCAAAAATAGGAAAAACAATAAAGAATCGGATTGAAAAAACGGCCATGGCTGCATTTAAGGCTATGAATTGCAGGGACTACGCCCGTGTTGATATTAGACTAAGTAAAAATGGAATCCCGTACGTAATAGAAGTAAACCCGAATCCGGATATTACAATGGATTCCGGATTTGCACGTGCGGCGTCGGCAACTAACATTAATCATGAACAACTACTAGTCACAATTGCAAACTTTGCATTAGAAAGGTTAAGAGGTGATACGAAGAATAAAGCCGTCTGATGCAAGTAAAATTGAAAGTATTCTCACAAAAGTGTCTAACTTTTCTGTAGAGGATGTGAAAGTTGGCATGGAATTGGTAAACATTGCTGCTAGTGATAATACACAAAGTGATTATAATGTTTTTGTATATGATGACAATGGAGAAGTTCTCGGCTTTCATTGCACAGGGAAACGACCTTTGACAGATGGAGTTTATGATTTGTACTGGATTGCTGTTGATCCAGATGTTCAATCTAAAGGAATTGGCAATAAATTATTAGCTCATGCGGAAGATTTTGTTAGAGAAAATAATGGAAGATGGATTCTGGCAGAAACGTCTTCTAAAGAAAGCTACGAAAAAACAAGAGACTTTTATTTTAGACATAACTACGAGGTTATTGCTGAAATAAACGACTTTTATTCAGTCGGCGCGAATTTGTTGATTTTCGGAAAGCTTTTTAATTATCACGAACAAATAGAGGAACATCATGGAACTGTGGCAACAAATGCTTAAAGAAAGCATTCATTCTGTAGACCAGTTGGTAGAAAAATTCGGTATAGACCCAAAGGACGCTGAAGACCTTGACGAATTCTTCCAAGCAAGGATTAATCCATACTACTTAAGCCTCATTAGATATCCAGGCGATCCTATCTGGTTGCAGTGTGTTCCAAACAGAGTAGAACTGGAAGATGTTGATGCGGAAGAAGATCCGCTACACGAAGATGAGATGAGCCCGGTACCAAACATCACTCATCGCTATCCCGATCGTGCTCTTTTCTTAGTAACTAGTCAATGTGGTATATATTGCAGGTTCTGTACAAGAAAAAGAAAAGTTGGCGACGGAAGTAAAATTTCTATGAAGGGATTGGAAAGTGCCTTCCAGTATTTAGAACAGCATACGGAAATTAGAGATGTTATCCTTTCCGGAGGTGATCCTCTAACTTTAACGGATTATATGCTCGAAAAAATACTATCACGATTAAGACAAATTAAGCACATCGAAATTATAAGACTCGGCTCAAAAATGCCCTGCGTCTTACCTCACAGGATAACGCCCCAATTGTGTGATATGTTAAAAAAATACCATCCCATATTCTTAAATACCCACTTCAATCATCCATGGGAAATTACACCGGAAAGCTCAAAGGCCTGTGAAATGCTCGCTAACGCAGGTGTTCCTGTTGGCAATCAGATGGTACTAATGAAAGATGTAAATGATGATCCAGAAGTAGTTAAAGATTTAATGAAAAAATTACTGAAAATCAGAGTCCGCCCATACTATATGTATATGGCCGATGAAACAAAAGGAGCTAATCACTTTAGAACTTCTCTGGAAACAGGATTAAAAGTGGTGGAGGCTTTGAGAGGACATATAAGCGGACTTGGAGTTCCTCATTTCGTTATTGATGCACCTGGCGGTGGTGGTAAAATTCCTATTTTACCAACTTACGTTCTGCATCATGACGAGGATAAAGTAATCTTAAGAAACTACCAAAACAAAATATATTCATACAAAAATTACTATGATAGGAATAATCCCAAAGGTAAATACGGCAAGGACATAAGGATGAAAGTCACGAAAAAGAATGGTAAGGCAAAGATTACAGAGATCAAAAAGGTTGAAGAACCTGTCCTAGAGGAAGTGGAAAGCTAAAAATGTATTTGAGCCTGCTATTGCAGGCTCACTATTCTTATTTTACTACAGGATTACTTTTTAAGTAAGTCAACTTCGATTATCCAGTATATTCAATAAATCCTTTTCCAAGGATATTTTCGGTCTTTCTATTATTCGTCCCTTTTCTTTTCCATCTTTATAAATTATTATTGTGGGTACCTTCTTAATATCCAGACTGTCTATTTCATGGCCGCCAGTTTTTAATTCTCTATCTACACAAATTATTTTCACATTGTCAGACGGATAGTGAATATAATCTAATACCTTGAAAAGATGCGGTACTTCCCTTCTGCTATCACTACACCATGAACCCATCACTACTTCGATACCGTAATTCATCAATTTATTCTTAACGCTGTCAGCTACCGTTGTGTCAACATCGTAGTTATTATACTGGTCATTCCACCACCACGAATAGTTTGTATCTTGGAACGCTTCTCTTGTACATTCTCCAACAAGGATAGGAATATTTGATCCCTCGTCATTAATTCTCTTATTAATGTCCTGCGCCAAAGACAATCCGGTTAAAATAGTCATAATCAAAACAACAATTTTATTTAGCATTTTATCATCTCCGTTATAGTGAGTTTCTTCTCAAATCAATTCCCCATAATAACTTGCTCCTTAAAGTTTCAAAATAACTTGTTAATGGAGTATGAACTAATTGCAATGGTTTGGGACTCTTTGAGATTTTTATTTCCAACGGCGGCGGAAATACATAAACCCTCTGTCCGTCACAATTAACCAATAATTCTTTGTGATTGGATGCAGCTTGAATGTAAATTGGTTCATTTCCAGGTAAGACTAACGGCCTAATCGTTAAGCTATGAGGAGAAATTGGGCTTAATGAAATTACATTAAGTTTTGGACTTACAATTGGGCCGCCTGCAGAAACATTATAACCTGTTGACCCTGTAGGTGTAGCTAAAATGAGTCCATCTGCAGCGAATGTTGTAACATGTTCATTCCCTACATGAATAGATAGATCTATCATTTTAGGCCACGCGCCTTTATCAATCACTATATCATTAACGGCAAACAATCTATCAATTTTATGACCTATGCATTCACCCTTAAGTACAAGCCTTCTTTCAATTGTAAAATTTCCAGTTCTAATTTCCTTCACAAATGTTTCCATTTGGTTTATGTTAACCTCAGCAAGAAAACCTAGCTTGCCAAGGTTCACTCCTAGAACTGGTTTGTTATAGTGATGAGCTATTAACGAAGTGGCTAGCATTGTACCATCACCGCCAATGGAAATAATCATATCGCTTCTCTGACACAAATCATCCTCTTTAACAAAAGATTCGGCAGAAAGATTTCCGTTAATTTTATTTTTGAGAGTTAGGAGTGAATCATTAAGCAAAAAATTTAAATGATTTTTCTTTAGTGTCCGCACCAAAGTTGAGATAACCTTTGAGACATCATTCTTAGAGGTGTTTGCGAAAATACCTAAGGTGTTAAATTTTTTCTTTTTTGAATCTGCTTTCATTTCTTTTTCTCATCACTTGATTCGTTTACATAATTTAACTTGAGGTCTTTCAGTACTTCAGTGAGAAATTTCTGTTCATATTCGCTAAGATTTCCCTTTGTTTTTTCAGCAAGCATGTCCAGTGTATCAATAGACAATTTAGCATATTCCAAGTTCTTTTCAACTTTGTTAGACAGCGGGTTTTTTACTTTCCCCATCGACATCATAGCCATTTGCTGATTCTGCATGACTAATTGAAGGAATAATGCTTCATTAGTGTTTTTTTCATTTGCCAAGTTTTATCCCTTTTTGATTTTTAATTCCCACAATTTACAATATTTAGTAAATACATACGCAGAAGAAAACAATGCTAAAATAAATCCTTGTAGTCCATCCAGAAACCCAAGTTTGAGCAAATACATCTTAATAAACAAAAATGGAGGCCGTAAGATAATATCAGATATTCTAAATTTCTTACCAGTTTTAAATAATTCTTCTGCTGCTAAAGAAGTATATGTATTAAATTTATTAAAATAATGATTTATGCTGGGGTCTGTAAAATGCAGCAAATTTCCTTTGAGCTCTCCGACTTTTCCTATAATCACTAAATGTTCGTGAACCTGATTTTCACTAAAATGAACTCCCTCCCTTTTAAAAATCCTAGTTACTCTACATGGATACCATCCGCTATGCAATATCCATCTTCCCAAAAAATTTGCTTTTCTCGGCATCGAATAGGCTATGAACACTGGGTTTTTATCCTTTAAAGAGCTTATTTCGTCACTGAGTTCTTTTGTAACCACTTCGTCTGCATCTATCCAGAAGATCCAATCATTGCCAGCTAAGGAGACGGCATACTCTTTTGTTTTTGAATAACCCATCCATTTTACTTTTTCGCACCTAACTCTATTATACGTTTTAGCTATTTCGTAAGTATTATCTACTGATTCCTCATCAACCAAAACGATAATTTCATCAATACAATTGAGCTGACTCTCAATACATTTTTTAATGTTTAGTTCTTCGTTTTTTGCTATAATTATAGAAGAAAACTTGAGTTTCTCAGACAAGTTAGCTCCTTTTTAATTTAAATTGTCCCTATTTCCACTCATTAGGGAAATCTATAAAAAAAAAATTCATTATTCCTAAATCTAAGTCAAATTATAAATAATCCTTCTATGTTAAAGTATAAATTCATAGTTATTTTTTCTATATTTGCTTAAAAATAATAAATTTTACCACTTTCAGACTGATAATTAAATTTAAATCATCTGAAGTGAGAAATAATGTATTGCATACCCCAAGATTCCGGAATCGTATTTAAAAGCTTTCCTTCTCATTATTAGGAGACTTACAACAGCAAATATGAAGGAGCCTTCAAGTAATCCATGAGCCAGTTTAATAGCTACTACAATCTGATACGCTCAAAGATAAACGCCGATAATATTTCGGAAATAGGTTGGGTTGCAGCAGGACAGGCGGCAAATGTCATTTTTAGTTTTATAATCTTAAAGATTTTATCAAGATTAGGAACCGAGAACTATGGCATATATGCTCTTGTAGTTTCTTTGGGGGTATTTATAGGTATGATATTTTACACCCCTCTTTCTCAAGGTTTCATTCGTTTTTATTATCATTATCTAGAAAGGAAACAAGTCAGGAGTTTCGTAGAATTAATATACAAGATAATTATAACGTCGGTATTTGTATTGCTGGCCATTTCTTTAGTCGGGTTATTTACACCGATAATTGTAAACACTAGTCTGCCAGGAATATTCTTTTTAATTGCAGGTTTGTATTTAATAACATCAAAAATAAATGAATTATTTAATTCTGTTCTAAATCTCATAAGAAAAAGAAAACAAAATTCTATACTTAGAGGCAGCGAGAAAGCTCTAACAATCTTATTGTTAATTGTTTTGGTGTATTCACACATCTTATATCTTTCTTACATACTCCTTGTTTTAGTTATTGTTACCTTGATTTCTTCAATGGCCAAACTAACTATTTTTAGAAAATCTCTACCCGATAAGGACAAGATAAATACCACCAATAACTTCTCGCTTAAAAAAGAAATGAAAACAAGTATGCTTAAGTACATGATTCCTTTTTTTATTTGGGGTTTCAGTGGGTGGCTTCAACTTGATGGTGAAAAGTGGATCATAAACGGTGTGCTTTCTACTTCTGATGTGGGAATTTATGCGATGATGCTTGGGATAGTCAACGGATTAATAATAGTTCCCTACACAGTTATTTCCGAGTTTTGGACCCCAATTATTTTTAAGCAGTATGCAGATCTAAATAATAAACAAAGCGTAAGATTGGGAACGCAATATATAAGGTTAAACATGACTGTTATTTTCGCTGTTTCGCTTTTTTCAACGGTAGTAACTTACCTGTGGGGAAAAAAATTAATTATTTTTATAAGCAACGCGGATTATGCTGTGTACTGGTATCTTCTTCCCCTGCTTTGCTTAGGAACGGGCTTACTATATACAGGACAATCGTTAACAATTCATGGGATGGCACTAAATGTTCCCAACAAATATCTTTTACCAAAAGTTTCTGTAGGTTTTGTTTCTGTGGGCCTCAATCTCTTACTGATAAATGTATTTGGATTAAATGGAGTTGCATATACCATCATAATTATTGGAATACTTTATACGAGTTATATTGTGATAATCAACAAAAAATTGCTTTCTCATATTCAATAATGAAAGAAGATTTTAACCCACTGATTTCAGTAGTCATTCCCAGTTATAATTCTGAAAAATTAATACGAGCAACAATTAATTCGGTTTTGGCACAGACTTATGGCAATTTTGAGATTATAGTAGTCGATGATGAATCTAACGATAATACTCCTGGGATTATAAAGGAATATTGCGAAAGAGATAAAAGAGTAAACCTGTACACTATTTCTCATTCAGGCAGACCATCTGTCCCTCTGAATAAAGGGATTGATCTGGCTTCGGGTAAATTAATTGCTTTTTTAGATCATGATGATATTTGGGAAAAACATAAATTAAAAGAGCAAATAAAAGCCCTAAGCAAAAATCAAGATTATGTGTTTGTTTACTCAATGAGTATAAGTTATGGTAATGTTTCTGTTTTCTCACCATACTATGAGATACTTCCTCTCTTATTTCGTGCAACAAGAAATAGGAAAGAATTAATCAAAAAGGGAAATTCAATTACGCCCTCTACTGTACTAGCCTGGAAGGACAAACTTATTAAAGCAGGTAAGTTTGATGAAGATCCTAAGTTAATAACCCACGATTATGATATGTGGTTAAGGTTAAGCGAATTGGGCGATTACGGGTTTATCCCGAGAATCCACTGCCTCTATAGAATACACACAAATCAACTATCCCGAGGATGGGAGATAAAGAAAGCTCGTCTTGAATATCTTAAACAAAAAAGCGGACTTGAGCTACCGGATTACAATTTCTATAGGAACAGAGGAATATTCTTTTTAATACCAAGAAATGTTATTCATTTTTCAACATATCTATTTATTAAGTTTTTTACCTTTATAGATAGAAATTTTCTTAAACTTTATGCCTAAAAACCAAAAACCAAAAGTATTAATGATAACAGTCAGAGCCGACTACGGCGGAGGTCCAGAACATATTTATACGTTGATTGAATTACTTAAAGGGGACGTGGAATTTTTCATAGCTTGCCCAAATGAACATCCCTATACACAACGTTATTTAACACTAATTGGACAAGAAAAATTATTCGAAATCCCTCATCGCAGGTTTAGCTTAGTAAGATTAATTTCTCTCTATCATTTTCTAGCAATTAAGAAAATAGACATTATTCACTCGCACGGGAAAGGTGCAGGAATTTATGGGCGTATTCTTTCATTTTTTTCTACTAAGCCTTGTGTTCACACATTTCACGGCATTCATATAGGGGGATATTCCAGACTCATTAAGGCATTTTATATTTTTTTGGAAAAAACATTATCTCTTTTCACAAAAAGATTTATTGCTGTTTCAAAAAGTGAGTACAAACAAGCAGTTGATTTGGGAATTTCTCCCACCAATAAAACAGTTATCATCGAAAATGGCGTTAAAATTTCTGAGCAGAAGGTTCATGTATCTGTTTTAGAACAACCGGTAAAGAAAGTTATTTCAATTACACGATTCAACTTTCAAAAAAATACGAATCTCTTAATACAGATCGCCCACAACTTATTATTAAAAAATGAACAAAAAATTATTAAGTTTATAATAATAGGGAGCGGACCAGAAGAAAATGCAATAAAGGCTGAAGTTTTGGCTCGAGATTTGGGCAGCATGATTACCTTTGCAGGATTCATAGATAATCCCAGGAGTTACTTAATCGATTCATTTTGTTATATTTCAACTTCAAGATGGGAAGGAATGCCTTTGGCAATACTTGAGGCAATGGCTTTGGGTCTTCCTATTATAGCTACAAATGTAACTGGAAACAAAGATGTAGTTATTCATGGAAAGAATGGGTATTTATTTAACCCTGAAAATCCTTCGGAAGCTTCAGAATATCTTTACAATCTTGCTCATGATACTCAATTGTGGAAAGAAAAGTCGAACGCATCCCGTGAAATGGCTGTTGAGAAATACAATATCTCATTGACTGCCCAAAAGACAAAAATTATTTATTTTGACATCTTAAGTAAGAAAAAGTAGAATTTTGAAAACAGCTATAGTTCACGATTGGTTTACAACATATGCCGGTT
The DNA here is from genome assembly GCA_046706145.1 of Ignavibacteriaceae bacterium. GTDB lineage: Bacteria > Bacteroidota > Ignavibacteria > Ignavibacteriales > Ignavibacteriaceae > JBJKPP01. The sequence continues at coordinate 30,159 of JBJKPP010000105.1, forward strand.
CCGAAAGGTGCGTGGAATCATTCTTAAATATTTGGAATGAAGCAGAAGTTTTTGGTTTAGTTGATTTCTTAAGCGACCGGAACAGAAAGTTCCTAAAAGGCAAAAAGGTACATACATCACTTATTCAAAACTTGCCTTTTGCAGGGAAAAACCATCGAATATATTTACCAATTTTCCCTCTGGCAATAGAAAATTTTAATTTCTCCGGCTTCGATCTGGTTATTTCCAGTTCTCACGCTGTTGCAAAGGGCGCATTAACAAATTCTGAGCAGCTTCACATTTGTTATTGTCACACACCCATGAGATATGCATGGGATCTTTATCATCAATATTTAAAAGAATCTCATTTGGACTCAGGTCTAAAAGGGTTTTTAGTTAAGAGAACTTTACACAAATTAAGGATATGGGATTCCAGTACGTCAAATAGAGTAGATTATTTCATAGCCAATTCAAATCATATTGCTAAACGAATAAAGAAAATATATAATAGAGAATCGGAAGTAATAAATCCCCCTGTAGATGTTAATGATTTTACATGTGAATCCAACAAAGAAAATTATTATTTGACAATTTCAAGACTTGTACAATACAAAAAAGTTAATCTCATTGTAGAGGCTTTTGCAGAAATGAAAGATAAAAAGCTGATAGTCATTGGCGATGGGCCGGATCTTAAAAAAATAAAGAGTAGTGCAAGTGAAAACATAGAAGTTCTAGGCTACTTAGATTTTCAACAAATGTCAGAATATTTGAAAAAGGCAAAAGCATTTGTATTTGCAGCAGAAGAAGATTTTGGAATTGTGATGGTAGAAGCCTTAGCCTGCGGAACTCCCGTTATTGCCCTTCAAAGAGGAGGCGCATCTGAAATAATAGAGAATTATAAAAACGGTATCCTATTTAAGGAGCAAACCAAAGAATCAATAATAAATGCAGTAAATGAATTTGAGAAGACTAGCCAAAAATTCGATTCTATTGAAATTAGTAACTCTGCTACAAAATATTCCAGGGAAGTTTTTGAACAAAAAATGAAATACTTCATTTATAAAAAATGCGATGAATTCTTCAATAGGTAATTATAACTTTTCTTTATGCTAACTAACAGAAAATCACTTCAATATTTAAGATTATTTCTTGACCTAATAATAATAGAACTGTCTTTCTTTGCTGCGGCCATCCTCGCTCAATCATTCCAAATACTGATGTCACACACACACATGTTTATTCTCTTAGCGATATTGAATTTCTTATGGTATTTTGTTTCTAATGTTATAAGCTTTTATGACGATTTTTCCACGAAATATTTTGTTTATCAATTTACAGGTATAGTAAAAAATGTTGCTGTACAAGTCTTAATAACAGTTCTATTCGTTTTCTTTGTAAAAGAACTTCTCTTCACACGTAACTTCATAATTTTATATACTATTTTTCTTTTAATTCTAATAAGTATAAGAGTCCAGGTTTTCGGATTTCTAATTAGAAAAATAAGGGGTAAAAAGGAAAACCTAAGAAATGTTCTAATAGTTGGGGCAGGAGAAACAGGTAGAGTATTTCAACAAATGCTTCATGAACACACTGATTTTGGATATAACCCTGTTGGGTTTATAGACAACCATGATAATAGCGAAGAAGTATTAGGAAAGACCAATGATATTGAAAGATTAATTTTAGAAAAAGATATTGAAGCTGTTGTAATTGCTTTATCTTTTAGTGAATCCTACCAGCTTGAAGAAATAATAGGTATTTGTAGCAAAAATGGTATAAGAACCTACATTATACCAGATTATTTTAGTGTTACTTCTAAGAAATTTCAAATAAGTATGATTGGGAATTTCCCTGTTGTTACAGTTAGAGATGAACCATTATCTGAACTCCATTGGAGATTCGTCAAAAGAACTGTTGATCTTATTTTTTCTTTTGTTATGACCGCGTTGATTCTTTCCTGGCTGACTCCTCTGTTATTTATAATAAATAAAATTACGGCGGGTGGACCAACTTTCTTCGTACAAGATAGAATAGGTGCTAATAACACTGTTTTTAGATGTTATAAATACAGAACAATGATCATGAATAGTAACAAGTCCGAAGAATACAGACCTAGTTTTGTGGGTGATCCGAGAATCACACCGATTGGTAAGTTCTTAAGAAAAATTAATCTGGACGAGATCCCCCAATTTGTCAATATTTTAAAAGGGGAAATGTCTTTAGTGGGACCAAGACCACATGCATTGGCCTATGATAACCTTTACAAGGATTTTATTAACGAAATCAAAATTAGAAGCTGGGTTAAGCCGGGTCTAACCGGCTGGGCACAAGTACATGGGCTTAGAGGAGATCTAGCGGATGCAGAAGAAAATAAAAAGCGAATTACCAAAAGGATCGAATATGATTTGTGGTATATTGAAAACTGGTCTATCTGGCTAGATATTCAAATAATTCTACTAACAATCTGGCAAATGATTAAAGGTGAGGCGAAGGGGGTTTGACAAAAAATTAGTATTAACCTTTCTCTTTATTTCTTAGACTTTTTTCTAATAACTCTTTTGCAATATTCCTGAATTGCGGAATATGCATTTACATAACCAAGTTCCCCCGATTTTTCTAAATCCTTGCATGCAAGTCTTCTATTTCTCAATTTAACATAACATACACCTCTTTTGTAATAAGCTTCTCCATTAGAAGGATCTATTTTAATCAGCGAAGAAAAATCCTTAACTGCCATTTTATAATCTTTCAGCTCCCAATATGTTTCTGCTCTGCTCTCAAATGCATTTTTATAATTATGATCCAACTCCAGAACTTTAGTAAAATCCTTTATTGCACCTTTGTAATCCTCCATACTTTTCTTAGTTTCACCTCTTACATAATAGGCATCGGCAAAATTAGGATTAATTTCAAGGGCTTTGTTATAGTCTTGTACTGCCTCTTCATAATCTCCTATAATGCTCCTTTCACTTCCCCGGTTAAGGTAAGGCTGTGCATTAGTAGAATCGAGTTCTATAGCTTTTGTAAAATCAACTACAGCACTATCATGATCTCCAATTTCGCTTCTAACATTTCCTCGATTAATATATATTTTAGTATCATTCGGTGATAAACTTATAGCCTTTGAGTAATAATAAATTGAGAGCGAATCATTTTCTAAAATATTCTCAACGTAACCTAAATTGAAATATGCCTTTTCATTAGTGCTATTTAAAGATATTACTCTTTTAAAATCCTTCTCAGCATCATAATTCTTCTTTTGCATTAATAAATCAATCCCCCTATCGAGGTATGCTTCCTCATATGTAGAATCAAATTCAATTGCTTTGGAGAAATTTTCGATGGCGCTCTGAAAATGTTTTAAGGCACTTTGTGCCCTGCCAGTTTCAAAATAAGCTTTGGCATTATTAGGATCAGCTACTATAATTTTACTGTAATCCAACATTGCACCATAATAATCGCCCGAATTGTACTTTTGTGAACCATCTTCAAAAAGTGAATTAATTGCGGATGAACACCCCAAAATGAAAACAAGCAGAATTGATAAAAATGACACTGGAAGGTTAAAATGAAATCTTTTTGTTCTAATAATCATCACTAAATCTTTGCGAATGTCCTTTTAAGCTTCATCCACAAACCACTTCCAATCATCCTGTTTGCATTTTGAAGAATCGTTTTAGTCAAAGCGAGTACATCTCTATCACCGGCCCAATTTCTAGTAATAATTATGGGATCAACTTCATTAATTACATCGTTTAACACATATGCAGAAATAGCAACATCATCTAAATAGCCAACCGGGCCTAGAAAAGCTTCGGGAAGGAAATCAATTGGTGAAATAAAATAAAATATAACTGCTGCAATTTTTAGTTTCTTTGTCTCAGGAACATCCTTATCAAGCAGCAGTTTAACTAAGAGATGAAATAAATCAGGAGCAGCCAAAATATATCCGGACCAGCGATGCGTTCCACCTACTTTAGTATTTAACCATTCATCTATTTTTCTTCTCAGCTCAAAATAAAAATCTTGATATCTATCCATAGTTGAAATAATTTTTTGAGTGAATTTAATAATAATATAGCGAGAACTAAAATAAAATACAGTTGTATTTATATCTCATTAATAACCAGTGGCTTAATGAGATAATTTTTATGAGACACTTACAATTTTAGACTCCACAAAATTGGGGAATTTCTTCAATAAATGTGATGGCACATTTTATGTTGATTTGCAATTAAACGACAATTAAAAGCGGTGAGTAACATGGAAGAAATGAAAAATCAAATCCGCAAAATAATAGAATTGGAATACAAAGATGCCTTACAAAAAGGGCTATTGGATTCAGCTACTGTCGTAAACAAAATCTGGACTTTGTTATTGGAAAAAAATGCGGTCAATGCTCTTGCTCCTGAACCCGCTTTCGGCTGCTATGAAAATTTTGATGAACAATAGCTCGAAAAACTAAAAGCATCTAAGCTGAAAAAAAAACAGCGGTATATAATACCCTACCAGCAAGATTCCTATCACATCTAGTGGAACCATACACTTGTACCTGCCGTCTAACTGTGAAAATCAATATTTATTATGAAGAAAACTGTACTATTATTTCTAATCGTATTTATATCTGTTTTTGTTGCTCTACCTAAAACTGTATTTGCAGGTGGAGACAGCAAGGCTCCGACAGAATTTCAATTAGACCAAAATTACCCTAATCCATTTAATCCTACCACAAACATTTCTTTTTCAATTCCTAACGAAAGTCATGTTACATTAAAGGTATATAATATCCTCGGATATGAAATTGCCACACTGGTAAATAAAGAAATGAAATCAGGCAATTATACTGTTAAATTTAATGGCTCTTCATTACCCAGCGGTATTTACTTCTACAGACTGCAAGCAAATGATAATGTTGCCACGAAAAAACTCATTCTGCTCAAATAAGCTATAAAACAATATTCTCATTTTCTGATCTCATTTTGAGTTAAAATTGACAAAAACAAGTATACCTACTGCATAAATAGGTGTGAGTGGTATCAAATTTGAAAAATTAAATGCGGGATGGCCAATTTTGTCATCAGAATGATTTAATAGCGCTAAAAAAGCAGTTTTAAGTGCTTAAGAGTAATTCAAAAATGGAAATTTTAGTAATTATTGCGTGTATTATTTTCCTTATAGTCTTGTTGAAATCGGTATCAGAGGATAGGAGAAAAGAAAAAAGTTTTTTCAAATTTTAAATTTTATTGAATGAACAACCTTTACTACTTTTCTAAAAAACAACTCAAATATGTTGAGATTAAGAATTTCCGTCTTAAACTTACGGTAACGATAGCATCAATTATCATCCTTATTTCGTTGTTATTTTTTACCGGGAATATGTTTTTTAACTCTTCTAATGATATCCAATCATTACAAACTGAAAACCAGGTCTTAAGAGAAAAAGTGGGAAACATATTATCCCTATATAAACAACTAAATACAAATTTAGACAGCTTAACTTCAGAAAATAATAACTTGAGAGTCGCTGTTAATCTTCAACCAATCTCCAAAGACGAAATGCTGATGGGTGTGGGCGGCGGATACTTCGATAATTCAGTAGATTTTTTAGGTGACAAGAATTCTATGAACTTGGACAAAACTCTCAAACTTGTGGATGCTGTTTCAAGGAAAATAACTTTCGAAAAAGAAGAATACAAAAAAATTAAAGAACAGCTAGTTCTAAATAGAAAATTAGCAGAATGCATTCCTGCTATAAAACCATTGCCGGGCGAAATCACTTCCGGCTTCGGAATGAGGATGCACCCGATTCTGCATTACATGAGAATGCATGATGGAATCGATATACTTGCTGATAAAGGTTCTTCCGTCAGAGCAACAGGAGATGGAACTGTTGAATTTGTTGGTTATGATGGTGGCTATGGGTTAATTGTTAGATTAAATCATGGTTTCGGTTATAAAACAACTTATGCTCATCTATCGCAAGCCCTCGTAAAAAAGGGTCAGAAAGTGCAACGAGGACAAGTAATAGCAAAATCAGGAAACACAGGATTATCCACGGGGCCACATCTTCATTATGAAGTAGAGCATAATGGTGTAAAATTAAATCCTGCCCGTTTCTTTTTTAATGATTTCAATTACTTTGATTCTCTGGCAAGCCGTTAATTTTCATTTCCAATATTGTCATCAGTTTTATTTAAAATTCCTTCAATTATTTTCCTATCTTTTCCGCTTGGAATATTATTAACATTATTGTAAACCTTATACTTTTCCAGCCCCTTACCAAATTTATTTGTAATTGTCTTAATTATGCTATTTTTGCTATAAATTTCGTATTGGCCATCAACTCCAACATATACTCTAGTCATAATATGTCTCCTCATTTCCGGATTTTTCTTAAGAATTCCTTTTGTTCAAACATTAAATTTCAATAAAAAATTACTTAAATTAGATTTATACATGTTTCTGCTTAAAAAAATTACTCACTGTATTTCAATTTTTCTATAGTACTTAAAATAACAAAACAACCATAGTGTTTTGTTAACTTATCATTAAGAAAAAATTTAGATAATGAACAAATTCTTATTTGATTTTTACCTATCGATATGGCAGCGCATTCCTATAAACCTTCAGAACAGGATTTCCGGATATATACAAGGTAAATTCAACCAAAATACACTTAAGCCCAAACTACCAAGTGCAGCCATAATTGATCCGATAAATATTTGCAACCTCGATTGTCCTTTATGTGCATCAAGAAATCAAAACTATGAAAAAGGAAAAATTTCCTTAGATACATTTAAAATGACACTCAATAAGATACCATCACTTAAAGTAATTATTTTATTTAATTGGGGCGAACCATTTCTTCATCACGAGATATTTAACATAATAAGGACGTCTGTTTCTAAGAACATTTATACTATTGCTCACACCAACTTTAGTTTTAAAAGAAATGCTGATTTTTTCGAAGAATTAGTAAACTCCGGCCTTCATCAATTAGTTGTCTCGGCCGATGGGGCTTCTCAGGCAACATATGAAAAATATAGAGTGAAGGGAAAATTTGATTGGGTGTTAAAAAATATGAAAGCAATTGTTGAGACTAAGGAAAATTTACGAAAAAGAGATCCTAAAGTTGTGTGGAAATTTATTGTTAATAGATTTAATGAACACGAAATAGATTATGCAAAGAAATTAGCAAAGGAGAATGGTGTAGAAATAATGTTTGACAAAATGGGTCTAGCAGATGACATTCCAGACCTCTCATTTCCCGGCACATTGGAAGAAAGAAAGAATTATTGGCTTCCTAAAAATCAAAAATATATATTAGACTTTTATAAAAACGGCCACCAGGGTCCGTTCAATCAAAAGCCATGTAATCAGCTCTTTACCTCCACGGTAATAAATCCCGACGGGAAAATTACCCCATGCTGCTGGGTTACAAATAAAGATAATGTTTGGGGAGATTTAACGAAACAGACTTTTGAAGAAATATGGTACAATGATAAATATCAATATTCTAGAAGTCTATTTAACAATCAAAAATACGAAGGGAAAGAGGATTACACTATTTGTACAAATTGTGAAATATTCAAAAGATTAAGATAAACTATAGCACACTAACATTAGAGAGTTAAGACTATATTTCATGGTCAAATAATATTTCTAACAACACATTTAATTCTAAAAGTAGAGGATTAACATGAAAATATTTCTGTCGGTTGTAATAACCATACTTGTACTTATCGTTGCTGGTCTTATATATATTAATTCAGGCGTTTATGATGTTAGCGCCTTAAATAAAGATAGAGGTCTAAGCCGTTGGGTACTTGAAACCACAATGGAAAACTCGGTAGAGCACCACGCGCAAGGAATTGAAGTTCCTGCAAGTATTGGCGATTCGGCTGTTATTTGGAATGGTTTTACACACTACATTAGGATGTGCGGTTGCCATGGTGGGCCAGGACGAAATGAAGAAAGCAGATATAACCCTCCGGCACCTAAGCTAATGAATGTAGCCAAGGATTGGAAAGCAAATGAGTTGTTTTGGATTGTTAAGAATGGTATAAAGATGTCTGCGATGCCAACATTCCACCAGGCGGGTGATTCTACTATCTGGAATGTTGTTGCATTTTTGGAAAAGTTCCCCAGTTTAAGCGAAGACGAATACAATACATGGTTCCAGAAAGCAAGGAATCAAATGATGAATGAAAGAAGAGATATGGACAGAGACGGAGACAGAAACCAAGATAAAAGAAAGGACAGAAATTAACCTATAAATAAATTTTAGAAAAGCCTGAACTTCAATAGCTCAGGCTTTTTTAATTTCAAAAATCCCCCGTCATGATTGTATCATACCACATTTCAACAAGTAGAGTTAGCGTTCTCTTTTCTATTCAATAAAAACAAGAGAAATTACTTTCCTACTCTCTTAAAAATGATGTAGTTCTCTCCATAACTAATTGGTTCAGTAAACTCATTTTCGCCAAGTTTCATAAGTTGGTCTTGAATCTCTTCCGGATATCTATAAATATCAACTTTTCCCAATGAGCTAGCCTTCATATTATTTGAACTTTCAATTGAATAGTGCTCAGCTACTTTACTGAAATCTTCACCAGTCTTTAACGCTTGATATGCAGAATCTGCATAATCAAATGTTCTGCACAAAATTTCACTCAAATGCATGTACACTGGAGTCGCAAATTTGACTCTTATTTTGCGACGAATTAACTGTGGTATTGGTTTTTCATTCAAGCGCGCAGGAGAAAATTTCCACCTTTCAATGGAAACAACTGCCAATGAATCCCAGTTTTTGTCCCCGCTTGAACTTAATAATTTTACATTAGATACTGAGCCATCTACACCTACCAACATTTCCGTGTTGAGTACAAAATTAGGACTATAAATGGTTTCAGGTACAGACGGTAACTGGCTTATTTCCAGTAATTGAGGCGGTGTTATGGCATCGTTACTCGGCTTGGTTGTACAGCAACCTGCAAAAATTGTTAAACATGAAAGAAAAATTAGAGCTTTCATTTATTTCCCCTCCTAAAGATTATTTAGAACGTTAAAATCAATTATTAATATTGACTTTACTTGCGGGACAAAAGCGTGAATTGATGATCGAAGAAAAATTACCTATATGCGAGGAGAGAATAATATATGTTAAGCTATTGAATAAATCAGATCTAAAAATCGAGAATAAGTTCATCTTGATTACTGCTTCGCCCCGTAAGGCACATTATACAAATTTGAAGTTAAAAAGCGACCTGAATTCTGGTATTTCGAAGATAAATATTTAGAATATCAGTACTATAAATTCTTACTTCCTCAAATCTGTTTGATATAATGTATATTAAAATCTACAAATATTCAATAACTACTATGAATAGCTAATTTAACAGTTTTAGAAAACATTTAACTAAATGTTATTTTTTGATAAATATCTGATTATTACCAATCACAGCAATAAAAAAGCCCCGACAAAGTCGGGGCTCATCTCAGTAGGGAGGCACGTATGACCTACTTAGATAGGAAACTTTTACTTATCATTAGTTTACACAAACTTCGCATACTTTGTTCCATACCTTATTTGCTGCTCACCAATAATTCGTTACCTAATTGCTTGGTTATTTGCTTGTAGATATACTCATGACTATACACATTTTCCATCGGCTGCACGTGTATCACATCGCTGAACCCTAAATAAATACTTGCTAAATGGGCTTTGAATCTTATAGATGGATCGGGATTTGTTTCAGCTATTTTATCCAACTTTTTTATTATCGACGAATAGTCCGCTGATGGATAATATTTCTTAATCAAGATAATATTATAAATAGTCG
>JBJKPP010000106.1:0-4742 GCA_046706145.1 Ignavibacteriaceae bacterium
TAAGAATTTCTAAAGCTGCAATTGATGCTTTAAAAGAATATGAATGGAAGGGAAACGTGAGAGAATTGGAAGGAGTAATAAAGAGAGCGGCTATTTTTGCTAAATCATCAAACAGAAATATTATTCAGCTTGCAGATTTACCGGAAGAAATTGCAACAAACATTAATCTGAATTTTGAAGATATGGTGATAGAATCATTACGAAATAAAAAGTTCTCCCATTCGTCCATAAACGAAACTGCAGAGGAACTTGGAAATGTAAGTAGAACAATGGTGTCAGAAAACTTTCGAGGCTATGCTTTTAAAGTTTATGTTGAAAATAATTTTGATTTGGAAAAAGCGGTAAACTTAATTTCTGCAGATGAAAATCCAGAAATGAAAGAGAGAGTAAAATCAAAGCTGCAGATGTTTCTAAGAAATGTTGAAAAGGACATTAGTGATTTAGATGGCCAAAAATTTGAAACGATAAAAGAAAATCACAACTCCAAGTATAAAAATTTGCCTCAGAAATTTCATATATATTTGGACGAGGTAATAAAAAAATCATTGAAATAAAATAAACTTTAAGCAAAAATGATGCATAAAGCTTTTTATATCCTTTTTATGATTCTTTTTCCGGCTTATGTGAATGCCCAAACAAATAGCCCATCAATTATTTATAATAATCCTTCAGTAATTCATGCCGAAAATTCCATGGGAAAATCCCCTACAATTTTAATTAACTACGGATTTTCTAAATTATCTTTAGAAGACTTTAAATCTGATTTCGCCAGACCTAATTTGATCGAAGTAAAACTTGGATTTTCGCAGAAAGACCCTGTTTATAAGAATTCCGTTTACTCTTACCTGATGGGAGATTTTTTGCTCGGTAACACAACCACCAAACTTTCAAACGCTTCTGTTTTAGACGGTTTAAGAACCAATACTTGGAGATTTGGTTTCAACCGCTCATTAGGTTACGGATATTCTTTTGGAATTTTCGGAATTACTTTGAACAATGAAAATTCCTTTTTGTGGTCAAAAGTTCAGTTTCTTGATGAACCAAAAGATTCTATAGACCGACGTGTTGCAGATTTATTTAATAATTCATTCCGGTTTGGAACTAGCACAGAAGCAAGTGTTCAACTTAATATTTCTAACAATGTTGCCGTTAATGCCGGCTACGAAAGGGCAATTGTTTTTAGGAGACATTTACTTTTTAAATGGGCCTTGAGTGAAGCGGTTGAACTTGGAGCAGGTTATGCTTTAGATGAATTTATAAGTGATCTGCAAGATAGGGCCCCGATGGTTGTTCCAATTGTAAACTTTGTGGTTAAAAATGCTTTAAGTTATGGGATATATCAACTTAGGCAAAAAAAGATGTATTGGCCCTTTGGAAGTGAACCGCCTTTATCTTTTAACCAATTTAAAGTTGGATTGATATTTACCTTTTGATCTATTCAAAAGAAATTTTCAAATTTACAATTTCAGATATGCTGCCCATTCTAACTTTGGGCCCCCACGTTCCTACGCCGCATGATACATAATATTGAGTGCTGCCTCGTTTTAAATATCCCCAGCTTTTTTCATAAATCATGCTTGTTATAAAATTAAGAGGAAAAAGCTGTCCATGATGCGTATGCCCTGACAATTGCAAATCAATATCGTTTTTTTCAGCTTGTTCTAATTTAAAAGGAGTGTGGTCTAAAAGTATCATAGGGTAATTTTTATCTGCATTGGTAAGAATTTCTTCCAGCGATTTTCTATCCTCTTTAGTAAAGCTTTTTTTGCTGCTGTCGTCCCTGCCGATAATAGTTAATCCTTCAGGTAGTTGATAGATTTTATCTTGCAGAAGATGAAAACCGAAATTATTAATGTACTCCACTGAACCTTTAATCCCATTTATAAATTCGTGGTTTCCTGTCGAAACAAATATTCCATATTTAGATTGGATTCCTTTGAGCGAAACACCAATATTTCTATCTTCTAAAATTTTGGCGTGGTCATCTACAATATCTCCTGCCATAAAAACAATCTCGGGATTTAATTCGTTAATCTTCCTAACTATTTTCCCGAGAAGCCTTTCGTTATTAAGAGGAGAAAGATGAATATCCGAAACCAAAACCGCATTTAGATTTTTGAACGAACTATTCTTTTTCGGGAGTGACAAATTTAACGTTTTAGTTCTTATATTTTCTGTATTTAGATAACCTAATAAAATAATTAAGAGTATAATTAAAACAGTAACTGCGCCTATAATAAGTTTTACTTCATTGTAATTGTTGTAAATTGAAACAGGTAGAAAGTTCAAGAAAGAATTCAATATTCTTACTACATCTAAGAAGACTATAATTATGAAAGAATACAGCATTACGACGAACCAGTAAGAACCCGTTTCTATTAAAAAATTATATAGAATATTAGGCAATCGCTTTTCAAAAATTTTAGCAATTAGGAAGGAGAAAGATAAAAACAGAAATAAAACTATGTAGATAAAATCAAATTGCGGAACAATCGCTAAAGCTTCATAACCGCGTATGAAGATATAATAGTTTATAAGTGAAAATAGAATAAAAAAGATTACGAAAAACATCAGAGTTTATTTGATTGAGTGGATGGATATTTTGTGGGAAAATTTGGAGTCGAACAAAATTGCACCAGCTATTTATTCTTTATTTTAGTATAGACAATGTTTGATTTAACAGCGTAATTCATTAACCATTCCTGAGAGTCAATCTTCTTTTCACCGTTTGACGGTTTTGTATTTTCATAATTCATACTTGGAAGAAGCTCTCTTGCTTTCTCGTTGTCTTTTTGTTCTACTAGGATTAAAGTTTTTTTCAATTCTTCCATAATACCTTTATCTTCAATAGGCCAGGCAATTTCAACTCTTCTATCGAGGTTTCTTTGCATAATATCTGCGCTGCTTAAATATATTTCTTCATCTCCGTTATTGTAGAAATAATAAAACCTGCTATGTTCTAGATATCTTCCGACAATACTAATGACCTTTATATTTTCGCTTAAGTCTTTAACTTGAGGGATAAGACAGCATATTCCTCTAACGATTAAAATAATTTCTACTCCGTTGTTAGAAGCCTCATATAATGCAGAAATTAACACTGGATCGACGAGCGAGTTAAGTTTGAAAATCAATCTTCCGCAGCCATTGTTTTTAGCATAATCTATTTCTCTTAAAATCAGTGATAAAAAGCTTTCCCGCATATTAATTGGAGCAACAAAAAGTTTTTTAAATGCGGTTTGTTTGGAATATCCGGTTAAATAATTGAATAAATCTGACACATCCTGACAAATTTCATTATCGCACGTAAAATAACCGAGATCTGTGTAAAGTTTGGCAGTAACAGCATTGTAATTACCTGTTGAAAGATGAACGTATCTTTTAACTCCATCCAGTTCTCTCCGTACTACCAAGGTCATTTTTGCGTGGGTCTTTAACCCAACTAAACCATAAACTACATGTACACCGACCTTTTCAAGTTCACGTGCCCAAAAGATGTTATTTTCCTCATCAAACCTTGCCTTTAGTTCAACAAGGACCGCAACTTGTTTGCCTCTTTCAGCAGCTTCAATCAAATACTTTAAAATCGGAGAATTAGCTCCAACACGATATAATGTTTGTTTTATGGCCAGCACATCTGGATCTATTGAGGCTTGTTTAATAAAATCAATTACCGGAGAAAAAGCGTGATAAGGGTGGTGAAGTAAAATGTTTCTTTGTTTGATTATAGAAAATATATCTTCTTCCTCATCTAAAATTTTTGGAATTACCGGATAATAAGGTTTGTCTTTTAGTTGGTGAAGGGGAAGATCATAAAGAGAAATAACATCGCTCAACCCAATTACGCCATCCATAATGTGAACATCATCTCTTGCTATTTGCAGGTTTTCAACTAATGTATCAATCATAAAATCAGGCATTTTACTTGCAACCTCTAACCTTACAACTTTTCCAAATCTTCTTTGTCTAATATTTTTTTCTATTACACTAAGAAGATCGTCAGCTTCGTCTTCCTGTATGTCTATATCCGTGTCGCGTGTAATCCTAAAGCGATGAGCTTCAATAACTTCCATTCCGGGGAAAAGCAATTCTAGGTTAGACTGAACAAGATCACCCAGCCAAATAAACTTAGCTGAAAAATTTCCATTAGTTTGTATCTTTTTATTCGGGTCAATGATATTATCAATTTGCATTAGTCTTGGAAGAATATTTGGAACTTTAACTCTTGCAAAATGATTTTCACCATTAGGTTTCTTAACTAAAATTGCAAGACTAAGACTTAAGTTGGAGATGTAAGGAAATGGCCTTCCCGGGTCGAAGGCCAGCGGTGTTAAAACAGGATATATTTCTTTTTTAAAATACTCAGTTAAGATCTTCTTTTCATTTTCAGGTAACGAATCTAATTCTGCAATTTCAATTTTGTTTTTCTTTAATTCAGGAACTATATCATTCTTCCAAAGATCATTTACAGTTTTCAACATTGGCTGCAAAGTTTTTTCAATTTTTTGCAGCTGCTGTAGTGGAGTCATTCCATCGATTGTGGGTTCTAGTACATTCGCCTCGATTTGCTCTTTTAGTCCGGAAACCCTAATCATATAAAATTCATCTAAATTCGTATTAAAAATTGAGATAAACTTTACCTTTTCAAGCAAAGGAAGATCAGGGTTTAGTGCCTCTTCCAAAACTCTTCTATTAAATTCAATCCAGCTTAAATCTCTGTTAAAAAAATTATTCGGATTGTT
>JBJKPP010000107.1:0-4800 GCA_046706145.1 Ignavibacteriaceae bacterium
CCGCCTGCCTGTTGGGCAGGTTGTGATTTTAAAGATTAAGATTCTTTAGGCGAGATAAATAAAATGTAAATTTATTAAATAACAAATGTTGTTATCTTATATATAAGGGGTGTCTTTTTTGAGAGGAAGAACAGCAAGTACATCGGGACTATCATAGATTGGTTTAAATCTTACTTCGTGATAAATAAGAGCTGCGATCAGAGCTCCGTTTGAAATGTGACTGCCTGACCATTTTTCAATTGCATGTTTTAAATAGTAGCTGTTGAGGTGGAATTTTAGGAAATTGAATTCCTTTAAATCTTTTCTGGAAAACGTTGTCTTATACTTATCGATCCATTCACTACAAGTTTTACATTCTTCAAATGATTCTTCTAGCTCTTTTCTTTTATTTTCAAAGTCTTCGTTATGCGTGTTCCCCACGAACCCAATACTTGTTAAAGTGGGTTCATTAGACAGAATCTCTTTAAATTCTATCTGAGTCATTTTAATATCCCGTATGTATCAATTTTCAATAAAACAAAATAGAAAATTATTAAATAAGAATCCTAATTACAGTAACCTTTTTTTACATCATAAGATTTGAAGCAGCCAAGCTGAGCCGCAATGGTAAAATCAATTCTTCCGTTAGTTACATCACCTTTATTATATTTTATTAATCCTCTGTTATGGTAAGCCTCTGCAAGTTTCGGATTAAGCTTTATAGCTTCGTTATAATCGGCAAGCGCACCGTCATAATTTTCCAACACATATTTTACATTGCCTCGTTTATAAAAAGCTTCAGCAAAATTAGGATTTAAGGTTATTGCTTTTGTATAATAACCCAAAGCAACTTCATAGTTTTTTAGAAGTCTTTCAATATTTCCTCTGTTAAAATATTCGATGGCTCTTTTGTTCAATTTGCCATCACTTTCTTGAGAATACATCTTTTTGCCCTCGATGTTTAGATTTTGTGAAATAGAACTTGTGTGAGAAAGACAAACAAAGTGCCATTAGAAATTCATCCATATGGGCTAAAAATAAAGCTCTTTTTTGCTTTTATTGTTTCAAATAGAGGCAGAATATTATAAAAATAAAAAACTTGGGCCGGCCACAAAATAAATTAAAGTCAGCCGGGCTAGATAAGAATTAAACTGGGTTTATAAAGATAACCCCATGCTTTCAATTTCTTTAAAACGTAAGTAAATTTTCATATTTTTATTGGAAGAAAAGATTTTAATCATCTCCCATAAAGTTCCAATGAATAACGTGATTTTAGAAACCAACTTTCCGGGGCTAAAGTTGTACCGCAGGGGAAAAGTGCGGGATATTTATGACCTCGGTGAATATTATCTTATTGTCTCAACAGACCGCCTTTCAGCCTTTGATGTAATAATGTCGCAGGGTATTCCCTCAAAAGGAAAAGTGCTTACGAAAATCTCTGAATTTTGGTTCAACTTTACAAAAGATATAATTGCAAACCATCTCGTATCCACAGATGTTTCGGATTTCCCTAAAGGGTGTCGCCCATACTCGGAAATGTTAAAAAATAGGTCTATGCTTGTAAAAAAAGCGAAAGTAATTCCTGTGGAGTGCATAGTGCGTGGGTATATATCTGGCTCCGGCTGGAACGACTATAAAAAAACGAATAAGATTTCCGGAATAGAACTTCCAAAAGGTTTGCAGGAGTCTGGAAAATTACCCCATCCGATTTTTACGCCATCTACAAAAGCCGAAATTGGTACACACGATGAAAATATAACTTTGTCTGAAGCAGAAAAGATTATTGATAAGGAATCCCTAAAGAAAGTTTCTGAAGCAACTTTAAATATCTACAAAAAGGCTTCTGAATATGCACTAAGGAAGGGAATAATAATAGCTGATACGAAAATGGAATTTGGATTCTATCAAAATGAATTGATTCTTGTTGATGAAGTTTTGACGCCCGATTCCTCAAGATTTTGGCCAAAAGATAAATATGAACCAGGACGCACACAGGAGAGTTATGATAAACAGTTTGTAAGAGATTATTTGTTATCAATCAATTTTAACAAACAACCGCCTCCGCCGGTTCTTCCCAATGAAATTATTAATAAAACAAGTGAAAAGTATCTTGAGATTTATTTTAAGCTGACAGGGAAAAGGTTGAATTAGCAACTCATTTTCCTAGTCGGGGAGTGAGCATTATGAACTTTTTTGTCGATGGACAGAGTTGTGTAAGTAAATTTTTGAATTTTTCACTTTGCGAGACTTTAGGACCTCTTTGTGAAACTTTGCGTGAATCAAGATGAAGGGTAACTCTAAGTTACACAAAGTGAGCACAGAGTTCCACAGAGGAATTCTGCAGCAGATTCAGTAGGCGGCGGAATGAAGAATCTCATGAGAAGTGAAATGACTTTGTGACATGATTTGATTGAAGATTTTCTTCCAGAGCAGAGCAAATATTTTTATTTTTCTTTTTGTGATTTATGGTTTTACCAAATCAATTAACTGTTTTAAGGATAATCCTGACCCCTTTCTTTCTTTTCTGTTTCCTGTCAGAAAATGTCTTATTAAAACAGATATCAATTGTAATATTTATCTTAGCTGCACTTACTGATTGGTATGATGGCTGGCTTGCAAGAAAGTTTAATTATATAACAAATTGGGGGAGATTATGGGACCCTCTCGCCGATAAAATTTTAACGTCGGCTGCTTTCCTGGGATTTTCTTTCTTAAATATTGTTCCTTTATGGATGGTTTTAATTATAATTTCCCGTGATTTGATAATTACATTTTTAAGGGGCTACGCTGATTATAAACATTCTTCATTCCCGACGAGTTATTATGCAAAATGGAAAACATTTATTCAGATGGCCTTTTTATATTATTTACTTGTAATTTATGTAGGCCAAAATATGCCTTTAGTTTATTCGGGAAACGAGAAAATATTTTCTTATTTAATGAATCAGCAAATAATTTATTTTGCAATGCTTTTTATTACTGTAATAACATTTCACTCCGGCGTTACTTATCTTTATAAAAACAGGTCCTTAATTAAAAAACTATTTGTAAGTGAAACTTAATTTTTTCGAAAGGCTTTTGGGTTCTGGTTTTTATACCGGATACATTCCTTATGCTTCCGGAACATTTGCCAGCATTGTGGCGTTAGCCATTTATTGGATTCCAGGTTTTGAAAATCCATACGTTATAATTACTGCAACCATTCTGTTTTTTATTTATGGAATATTTATCGGGAATAAATTTGAAGTTATTTACGGCAAAGACCCATCACAATGCACTATTGATGAAATAGTTGGAATGTGGTTATCATTGTTATTTCTTCCCAAAAGCATTGTTGTTTCCCTTTATTCTTTCTTTATTTGGAGAATTTTGGATATTTTAAAACCTCCCCCTGCAAGAAATTTAGAAAAGATGAAGGGCGGCTTGGGAATTATGATTGATGACTTTGTATGCGGAATCTATACACTTATGATTGTTCGTATAATCATTACATTTTTCAAAATTTGAAAGAAATCAATAAAATATGAAAATTCATATACTAACTATTGGGGATGAAATTTTAATTGGACAGGTACTTAATACTAATGCTGGTACAATTGGCAATTTCCTTTCCGATATAAATTTGACGGTTAACCGGACTTCCGTGGTTGGGGATAATCAAGAAGATATAATTAATGAACTAAAAGAAACCTGGGATAACAACGATTTAATAATATCCACAGGTGGATTGGGTCCAACACACGATGATATAACCAGAACATGTCTGGTAAAATTTTTCAATACTGAATTAATAAAGAATGAAGAAGTTCTTTCCGACATAAAAGCTCTTTTTGCAAAAAGGGAACGTGAGATGACCAAGGTTAATGAGAACCAGGCTTTAGTTCCTAAAAATGCAAAAGTGATTAGAAATTCATACGGAACTGCTCCTGGTCTCTGGATAGAGAAAGGTGGCAAGAAGCTTATCGTTTTACCTGGCGTTCCTTATGAAATGGAGATGATGATGAAGTCTTCTATTATCCCGATTCTTCAGGAAAAAATTGGAAAACTTGAAAATGTTTCTAAAAGGTTAGTGCTTCAAACAACGGGAATTCCTGAGTCTTTTCTTTTTGATAAACTAGGAGACTTAAAGGAAATTTTAGGAGAAGCAAAGATGGCTTTTCTTCCCAGTCAATATGGCGTACGACTGAGGGTTACTGTCGAAGATAAAGATGAGGAAACAGTTAATAACAGGCTGACTGAAATCGAGCAAAAAATTAAAAGTAAAGTTGGAAGATTTGTATTTGCAAATGGAGAAATTACTCTCAGTGAAGTTATAGCGCGTTTGCTTAAAGAAAGGAATTTAAGAATAGCTGTTGCTGAATCTTGCACAGGCGGATTGGTAGCGGATATGCTTACAAATGTTTCCGGGAGCAGCCATTATTTTGAAAGAGGAATTGTATCATATTCAAATGCGGCAAAGGTTGAGGTTCTTAGCGTTAACGAAGATGTAATCTCGGAATATGGAGCTGTAAGCCTTGAAGTAGCTAGACAAATGGCAGAAGGTGTAAAAGCAAGCAGCGCTACGGACATTGGTCTTTCTACCACCGGTATTATGGGACCAACCGGCGCTACTCCAGGTAAACCTGTTGGATTGGTTTATATTGGATTTTGTGATGATACAATTTGTACCGCTAAGAAATTTATGTTTGGAGATACAAGATTACTCAATAAACAGAGAACTGCTCAGGCTGCTCTGGATATGGTTAGACGTGCGTTATTAGGTATTCCGTTCGATGATTAGACTTTTTGTTGCCCTACATATTCCTGACGAGATAAGAACAA
>JBJKPP010000108.1:0-9827 GCA_046706145.1 Ignavibacteriaceae bacterium
GTTTTGAAACAGTTGCAGGATTAATTTTGAACGAGGCTGGAAACATCCCAAAGGAAGGTTACTCTTTTATTACCAATAATTATAAATTTACTGTTAAAGAAATTTTGAAGCGTAGAATTAAGAAAGTCCTCATTGAAAAACTTCCTACTGAATGACAAATGAAAAAAGGATGTTTTATTAAAATTATTATAGTTTTAACTATCTTTGTTGCTGCAGGATTATTTGTAATTCAAAGTTATAAAGGGAAAATAGAAAAATTTGTTTTTTCCAAAACTAAAAGAACGTTTAAGACGCTATTAGTAGATGATTTTAATAAAAAACTCTCTCACATTAAGAATTCCCCTGAAAAAGATAGTTTGGAAGCATACATGAAAGTATATTTCGATAAAAATTTTAATAAATATAAGACGTATAATGAAATCGCTGAAAGAAAAGGAGATAAAGTTCTAACTTCTTTAGCTGAAGTTCTTAAAGATAGTGTTATTACTAAATCTGATGATGAAAGAATAAAGAAATTAATAAACGATGTTAATCACAATTAAGAATATAATTTACTTTATGTCATTCCGGACTTGATCCGGAATCTCATTTCTAAGTTTTTTTTTGAGATGCTGAACCTGCAAATAGGATGCATGTGGCAAAGTTAAACATAGCCGTTTAGAGGTCAACATAATGATGAATGAAATATGTTTTTATAAATGTAAATATTGTTAAAAAATAATTAGTAATTTAAGAAAATATTATATTGACAGAATTAAAAAATGTTAAGATACCACGGATAATCACGAAGTGACCACTAAGTGATAAGCCTTTTTCTTTGTAAGGGAAAGGTTTGGATAGGGTTCAAAGAATTATTTAACAACGAACTCATCCCGTCACTTCTCTTAAAGTAGAAACTGTGAGAAAAACTCAAAATGTCATTCCGGACTTTGCCATAAGCGGCCCCTTTGGAGTTCCGGAATCTCATTTTTAAGTTTTTTTGAGATGCTGAGTCAAGCCTGCCTGCCGGACGGACAGGTTCAGCATGACAAGTGTGTAATATGAATTAATAAACGAAAAATGAAAGACGAGAGAAAAACTGAAATAAGAGTTGGCATTACAGTTATTGTAGGCGTTGTGTTATTTATATGGGTTCTTAGCTGGGCTAAAAACTATAGTCTTACATCCAGCCGGGAAATAGTTAATGTCAAATTTGATAATGTGTCAGGTTTGGAAGTAGGAGATAATGTTACCGTAAACGGCGTAAAAAAAGGTTATGTAGAGGGTATGGAAGTAAAGGGAGACAACGTAATAGTGAAACTGACAATCGACAGTGATGTTAAGCTTAAGAAAGACGCAACTTTTGCGGTCAGTATGCTCGATCTTATGGGTGGAAAGAAAGTTGAAGTAACACCAGGTGATTCTCCACAGCCGATTGACTTAACAAAAATTCAGCATGGAATATTTGAAGCAGATATTCCAAAAGTAATGTCAATAATTGGACAAGTAGAAGGGGACTTGCCGGGAATAATTTCTGATTTAAAAGTCTCTCTTAATTCTCTAAATACTTACTTGACGGACCGTCAATTGAACAAAAACATCAAGTTATCAGTAAAAAACTTAGCTATAATTTCTGAAAAGCTGAATCGTTTATTGGATGAAAATTCGAAAAATTTTAATAGTCTCGCAAAAAATTCCAACGAATTGATAACACAAATGAATGAATTTTTAACTAATAACCGGGATAACATAGAAAAAACTTTAAGCAATATCAGGGATTTAACTTCCAGAACAGATACTTTGATAGCTCAAATAAATGATTTTGCGAAAGAGACCAAACAGAAGCAGAATAATATCGGAAAGTTAATGTACAATGAAGATTTGTATAAGAAATTAAATCTTACTGTTGACCAAATTAATCAGCTGACAAAAATTCTACTCCATCAAGTCCAGGGGAAGGGCATAAACATAGATGCGCATATTTTCTAAAATTTTTATCCTTTTTACCTGTTCCCTTTTTCTAATAAATTTAGAAGCACAACCAATGACGACCGGACCTGTTAAAGCTAAGCACGGAATGGTGGTTTCTGCTAACGCATTAGCAACCGAGGTTGGAGTTAAGATTTTAAAGATGGGCGGCAATTCGGTTGATGCTGCAGTTGCAGTTGGTTTTGCACTTGCTGTTACTTATCCCGCAGCAGGAAATATAGGCGGCGGCGGATTTATGGTCATTCATCTTCGTAACGGTAAAAATACTACTATTGATTACAGGGAAAAAGCGCCGCTTAAAGCTTCTAAAAATATGTATCTGGATAAAAATGGAAATTTCGTACATATGCTTAGCACAGAAGGCGCTACTTCGAGCGGAGTTCCAGGCAGTGTTGCTGGGTTACTCTATGCTCTTAAACATTATGGCACAATGAAGTTATCCGAAGTAATTCAACCTGCGATAGACCTAGCGAGAAATGGATTTCCAGTTGATTATTTTCTGGCAAAATCTTTTAAAAATGAACTGCCTGTTTTTGATAAATATAAATCGACAAAGAAAGCCTTCACAAAGAATGGAAAATCATATCAACAAGGTGAAATTCTTAAACAACCTGACCTAGCATTAACATTAGAACAAATTAAGGAAAAAGGTAGAGACGGTTTTTACAAAGGCAAAGTTGCTGATTTGATTGTGAAACAAATGAAAGCAGATGACGGATATATTACCAAGGAAGATTTGGAAAAGTATGAGCCTGTTGAAAGAAAACCTGTTCTTGGAAATTATAGAGGTTGCGAAATTGTCTCAATGCCGCCTCCAAGTTCAGGCGGTGTTGCACTTGTAGAACTTCTAAACATCCTTGAAAATTATAATTTTAATAAGAATGATTGGGGAACTGCAGATTACATTCATAAGCTTGTAGAGGCCATGAAATATACTTACGCAGATAGAACAAAATAACTTGGTGACCCCGATTTTGTGAGTGTTCCTGCAAAACAATTAACTTCAAAAAAAAATGCTAAAGAGATATTTGCAAAGATAAATCCAAACAGGGCAACGCCTTCGAAAGATATATTAAGCCCTAAGATAATATTTAGTAAGGAAAGCAAAGAAACCACACATTATTCAATTTATGATAAATATGGAAATGCAGTAAGTGTAACAACAACTATAAATTCCTGGTTTGGCAATAAAATAGTTGTGGATGGAGCAGGATTCTTTTTAAATAATGAAATGGACGATTTCAGTGCTAAACCTGGAGTTCCTAACCAATTTGGTTTACTTGGAAGCGAGGCAAATTCAATTCAGCCGCAAAAAAGGATGTTGAGTTCAATGACTCCTACTATTATCTTGAAGGATAATAAACCTTATATTATAATTGGTTCACCCGGAGGTTCCACAATAATTACTGTTGTTCTTCAGGTTGTTATGAATTGTATAGATTTCGATATGAATATTCAGCAAGCCATAAATGCACCAAGAATTCATCATCAATGGTATCCTGAAAGAATAGATTATGAAAAGAATGCTCTTTCGGACAATGTAAAAGAAAAATTAATTAATATGGGTCACAAGATTGGCGAGCAAACAGTTTTGGGCATGGCGGAAGGAATAATGGTAAATTCAAATAATCAAGTTGTTTATGGTGCTTCAGACCCAAGAGGACCTGGATTGGCAGAAGGTTATTAAAAAGAGAGACTAAAAATGATTATAGGTGTTGGTATTGACATAATTGAAATTGATAGAATTAGAAATAGTGTTGATAAATATGGTGACCAATTTCTAGATAAGATTTTCACTAAAACTGAATTGGAATACTGCCTTAATAAAGTTGATAAATATCAACACCTGGCTGCAAGATTTGCAGCTAAAGAGGCAATTTATAAAGCTCTAACCACAGGCTGGGATAAAGGTATAACGTGGCAGGCCATAGAAATCAAAAATGAGCCAAATGGAATGCCATACGCCGTGTTGAATGGAGAAATTAAAAAGTTCTTGTCCAATGGAAACAGACTAAGAATTTCTCTAAGTCATTCAAGGGATTACGTCGCTGCAGTTGCTATCATCTACAAAGAAAAGTAAACTCCATAGTTCCTAGATTCTCTTAATCGTACTCTTACTCTTTATCTTACTCTCTGATATACGTCCAAAATAAAAGCAACCTCCTCTTAAAAAGAAACTGTGAGAGAATTGTCATGCTGAACACGTTTCAGCATCTTGTAGTAGGGAATCTGGATAGTTTAAGAGATTCCGGATCTCCCAAGGGGATGTCTATGGCAAAGCCCGGAATGACATTCTCAGTTTTTCACACAGTTTCAAAAAGATAGAGAATTATCACATGGAGAACTCTTCGGGATTGACAATAAATTCCTAATTGATAATGTTCTGACAACATTTTAACAGTAAGTCATAACATTTTACAAACCCTTCCCATTGCAAAGTGAGCCCGTATGACAGGTAGTGTATGACTTCAACAATTCGGTAACGGCAAGGTATAAAAGGAGTGCGGTGAGCGTGAGTTAACCGGCCTTAAATAAATTCCGTATAAAATTATGCGGAATAGTAAATAGAATATTACTTAAAAAATAATGATAAATAGAACTCATATCTCAACCGGAAAATACTGTTTGACCCCGACTTTGTCAGGGGAGTTTATTTTCCGCATGATATGTTAGCATAATTTTAGGAATTTATTTTCAGCCTTGACTTTCCACTAAGTGGTGGCTTCACCATTCGTACTTTTATTTTAAGAGAAAAGTACATTAAAATTAATTGAACAATATATCTGCAAAATTCTATTAACACAGGTGAGTCGAGATAATATATTGCAATTAAACACAATTAATAAACTTTGTTACCGAAATACTGAAGAATTACGCGGTAGGAAGGGGTAGGGAGAGGTTTTTATGTTAGACAAAAAATTAGAATTATATTAGTTTTATTAATAAATTTTCTTTTACAAAATTATTTTGGATAGTAATATATTGTGTTCAGAATAAAACAGATAATTATTTTTATTATCTTTATAACGTATTTATTCATTCTTTAGAGTAGGGGAATTAATAAACTAAATTGCGAATGCCCCAACTGTTCTAAAAAATTCCTTTAAGCAACATCTTAGGAGGAACCAATGAACTCTTTAGAACAAAACTATCCTGCTAAACTCACAATTGATTTTCCGGAAAAGCTCGATAGATTTACAACCTTTTTCAGAATTATTATGGTCATACCTATATTAATTATTTTAAGTCTTATTTCAGGCTCGAGTGAAAATCATGAACTTAGCGAAAATGTACGCTTGGTTTACAATTCCGGTGGGATACTGTTTCTAGCTACAGTTTTGATGATAGTGTTTAGGGAAAAATATCCCAAATGGTGGTACGACTGGAATATTGCACTTTTGAAATTTTCGACACGCGTTGCTTCCTATCTTTTTCTGTTGCGGGACGAATATCCATCTACCGACGAGGAGCAGGCTGTCCATATTGAAATTCCTTATCCGGATGTTAAGAAAGATCTCAATAGATGGCTTCCTTTGGTGAAGTGGTTTTTGGCAATACCACATTATATAATTCTTGCATTTTTATATTTTGCAGCAATCATCTGTGTCATAATTTCATGGTTTATTATTGTTTTTAGTGCAAAATCTCCTAAAGGAATATTTGATTTTATTGTAGGAGTAATTAGATGGACGATCAGAGTGAGCGCTTATGCCTTTTTACTCACAACTGACAAGTACCCTCCATTTACACTGAATGAGTGAGATTCGTGCAATCTTATTTTAGACACTAAAAAAAGGGAAAACATTATGATGGGACTAAAAGAAGCAGCGAATGATTTTCTATCTAATAAATCGATTGCTGTTGCAGGGGTTTCCAGGAACGGAGCTTCGGTTGCGAATGCAATCTATAAAAAATTACGGGAAACCGATCATGAAGTTTTTGCAATTAATCCAAATGCTGACAAAATAGAAGGAGATAAATGTTATCCATGCTTGACTTCCATTCCCAAACCTATTGGAGCTGTAGTAATAGCCACTCATCCTAGAGTAACAACTGAGATTGTTAAAGAATGCGGTTCTCTTGGAATTAAAAACGCCTGGATACACCGTTCATTTGGGCAGGGTAGTTTTAATAATGAAGCAGTGAACTTATGCGAGGAACTGGGTATTAAATTAATTCCAGGTAGTTGTCCGTTAATGTTTATAGAACCCGTGGATTTTGGACACAAATGCATTAAGCTCTTTCATAAAAAAGCAAAACCGATTGGATATACTTGAAATAACTGCGGCTGATAGCATCGTACACAATTGAAAAAGGAGCAGGTTTAACGACGCTGCAAAATAACAGGTTGTGTCGATTTATTAATTGTGTATAATTTTTATTTCTAAACGACAATCTAACACTTCTAAGTATTTTTTTATTGTTGCAAGCGACGGTGAGTGTTTACCACTACTAAGAGAAGATTCCAATCTTGTTATTGCCGGTGATTTTGTTCCCATTTTTTCGGCTATTTGTGCTTGGCTAAGGCCAGCTTTGTTCCTCGCTTTCAACATCTCTCTTAATAAAGTGAATTCTGGTTCAAGTTTATCATATTCTTTTTGAACTGATTTTCTTTTTAATGCTTTGTCTTTTAATTCTTTATGTGTCATTTCCCGATACCTCCTTCATTCTTTTCTTTGCTATTTGTATTTCTTTCTTGGGGGTTTTATTTGATTTTTTAATAAATAAATGAAGCATCATAATTTTTTTCTCAACTAGAGTGCAATAAAATACTCTTGCGATACCTTCTTTGCCTTTTATCCTAAGTTCAATCAATCCTTTTTCAATGAATCTTGTATGAGGCATTCCTAAATTCGCTCCAAACTCAAGCATCAAATCTGTTAATCTTAAGTATCGAGCAAGTAAACCAGCAGGCAATGAAAGTATTTTCTTTTCAACTTCATCATTATAATATTCAATGCTCCATTCCACAAAGTTCAATATAACAAATATGTTACTATGAATCAATCAATCTAAAGGTTGTAACTTAGAATTATGTGGCAGCGTGTTTTAACTTCTTCAAAAATAGCCAGATTAGCATTCCTGATATTATTGAAGTAAAGACAAGAAGCAAAAAGAATTGCCATAGTTCCCAGCGAACGTAAAATCTTCCCACAAATCCTGCTAGGTAGCTGCCTACAGCCTGTCCTGCGAACCAGCCGCCCATCATAGCGCCTTTCATTCTTGGAGGAGCAACTTTATATACAAATGATAACCCAATTGGACTTAAGAAAATTTCTGCTACTGTAATCAGGAAATAAGATGATATTAACCAATAAGGCGTAACTTTTGAAAAGGTCGTGGACGAAGCTGAATGAACAGCAGGTAATCCTATAGATGCAAATATCATTACCGTAAAAGCAAGTGCAGTTATAAACATTCCAATTCCGATTTTGCCGGGGGAACTAGGTTCTTTAGACCTTTTATTTAACCATGCAAAAAATGCAACAATTATTGGGGTCAGGAAAATGATAAATAGCGGATTAAAAGATTGAAAGCTTTCTGGGGAAATTGGATTACTTCCTGGTAAAATGACATATTTAATGATTAGAATTATTGCAGCAGCCGCTGAAATTATTCCACAGTATATTTTCGATTTTCGTGTAGAATCTTTTCTAAGACCATTAGAAACGCAGAGTACAATTGCCAATATAGATAATAACGAAAGAGGATCGAATAGTAGGAAAGTAAATTTACCCACACTGTTTACAGTGTAATTCTTGGCAAAAAGAGTCATTGTGTAGCCGTTTTGATAATAAGTCATCCAGAAGAAAATAATAATTGCAAATATTATCAGGAGTGCAATAGTTTTTTCTTTTTCTTGTGCTTTTGTTAGAACAACTTCGTTACTTTCTTTCTCTTTATCTTTAGAGCGATAGTCTGCATGTTTATAATGCTTCCTGAAAGTTGTGAAAATGATTATTGCCAGCAGCATACCAACTGCTGCGACACCGAAAGCTGCATTGTAGGCATGTGCAAGAGAAAAATGATAATGCTGTATCATAAAATTTTTTGTAGAAGAAGCGGCAATCGGTGCAAGAAAAGCCCCTACATTTATTCCCATATAAAAAATATTAAATGCGGCATCCTTTAACGAACCCTCTGCATTTGGATATAAGTTACCGACAATAACATAAGTATTCGGTTTGAAAAGTCCGTTTCCTATAGCAATAACACACAACGCCGTGAAGAGTAAAAAGGGTGCGTGGGTAGGTATTGCAAGAAGCGTATAACCGATGCAGGAAATAGTTGCCCCTATAAGGATTGTTTTCCCATAACCCAAAAGCCTATCGCTTACCATTCCTCCGAATAATGGCAGGAAAAAAGTTGCGGCAATAAACAACCCGTATATGTTGCCGACTGTCGTAGCATCCCAATGAAAATTCTCTTGTAAATAAAGAACAAAAATGGCAAGAACAGTATAAAATCCGAAACGTTCCCACATCTCGGTAAAGAATAAAACGAACAAACCTTTGGGATGCCCTTTAAACATTATATGACCTCGTTAATAATGTAATAGAAGTGTAGGTGTGAAAGTTTGACAAGTAGTATAATTTGATTTTAGGTTATAAAAAATCCTACTATAAAGTTACAATTTTACAAAATAAATAAGAATAAACGAATTACCTTATTCTGTGGTTTTTATCTTCTTTCTTATTTGTAAAATTCATTCCAGAATCTGTTACTGTGAAAAGAAAGTGCTTAATTTAAATTAAGTTTCATTTGATAAGTCTGTTAAATTAATCAATGAAAAAAAGGTCAATAACTGCTAAATTAGAACTATTAAGATTAATCATTATATAATCTGGAGAATTAATGAAATATAGAAACTTTGGAAAAACAGGTGAAAAATTATCTGCTGTAGGATTAGGTTGTATGGGAATGAGTCAATCCTATGGAGAACGTAATGACGAAGAATCGTTAGCTACTTTAAAGTTTGCCTTGGACCTAGGTATTAACTTTTGGGACACTTCTGATTTTTACGGGATGCATCACAATGAAGAATTAATATCAAATGTATTAGCGCCGAACCGCGATAAAGTTTTTATTGCTACAAAGTTTAGTCTTAGGAGAGGCGGTGATGGTGGAATGTACGTTGATAATTCCCCGGTATATCTGAAACAAGCGATAGAAGGAAGTCTCAAACGGTTAAAAGTTGATGTGATAGACTTGTATTATGCACATAGAATTGATCCTGATATTCCTGTAGAAGAGACTGTTGGTGCTATGGCAAAACTTGTTGAAGAAGGAAAAGTGCGGTGTATCGGACTGTCGGAAGTTTCTGCTGCTACACTCAGAAAAGCTAATGCAGTACATCCAATTTCAGCACTGCAGTCTGAGTATTCCATTTTAACTCGCAGTGTGGAAAGTGATATTTTGCCGACTTGCCGCGATTTAGGAGTTACATTCGTTCCTTTTAGCCCGATTGCACGCGGTTTATTAAGCAATGCTGTCGAGATAAAAGATATGCCTGCTAATGATATGAGAAGAACCCTTCCTCGCTTTGATGATGAGCATTGGAAAAATAATCAAGCATTAGCAAAAGAGTTTTCATCCCTCGCTGTTAAAAATAACTGTACTCCTGCTCAATTGGCGATTGCATGGGTATTAGCTCAAGGCGAAGATATAATTCCAATACCGGGAACAAAAAGAAGAAAATATTTGGAAGAAAATGCAAAGGCTGTGGATATAGAATTATCAACAGAAGATTTAAAAGAAATAGAAGATTTAATAGAACAGTATCCTAATATTGGTAATCGTTATAACGAAAGTATGCAGAAATTAGTAGGTAAATAGAAATCGCAATTAGCAAAATTTAC
>JBJKPP010000109.1:0-3681 GCA_046706145.1 Ignavibacteriaceae bacterium
TGTCCTAATTTCATATTTTGTCATTCCGAACTTGATTCGGAATCTATGGTAACAATGCAGATTCTGAATTGAATTCAGAATGACATGTTTAGATTATTATACAGTTTGTGAAATTAGGACATTACCCAATAGTGGATTTGCTAATCTTTAGCAAGGTTCTATTAGATTATTTTGTTAACTTTTTTTGCCCCAGTTCTTTATTGAATAGCATAACTTAATCAATAGTTAAATCAATAACGTCTCTTAAAGTATTTGCGGTGAATCTTGAAATTGAAAAGCGACTCCGATCTAGTGGAATCTATTTCTAAAGTCAAAAGAAGACTTCTAGACGTTGCCACTAATCCGCTTCTACTCAGCGCTATAATTTCTATAATAATCATATTCACACTTCCCTCAATATTTAGCAAATACACTGCAAAGATAGTTTCCCAACAGAGAGACGTAGCAAACAGAAATGTTTTTTATGCTGACCTTGAGAATGATGGAATAAGTGATGAAATAATAACCCATCAGTCATACGTTGATCTCGCAAGCTTGTTTGTGAGTAAAAATGATAAGCTTATTAATCAATGGAATTTTGATGGCCGACTTCTAAATGTCATGCCTGGTTTTTGGGGAGATATAAATGGAGATGGTAGAAAGGATGTATTTATTTTTACTTATAGAAATGACAAAATTTTACTAAGCTGTGTTGAACCGGCAGAAGATAGTGTTTTATTCAAAGACAAATTTGTGGCCGATTATAAACCCTTTGAGGAAAAAAATTTGGATTGTAACATTCATCCCTGCGGTTTTTATGATGAAAATAACGATGGTAAAAAAGATTTCTATTTCTCAACTGACGTTTCATTCTCCCGCTCCCCGAGAGCGTTATTCGAATTTGATCCAATTAAAGACACAGTTTTACAATCAGTAAGGAGCTTTGCTGGATTGTCCGAACCTTTAATTTTTGATTTGGAGGGAAAGCGAAATCCTGATTTCATATTTGCAACGAAAGCAGTAGGAAATTGCCATACGCCGGTTCCTTATTCCGACATGTTTGCATGGTTAATGATTTTTAACAGTAATTTGCAATTTGAATTTTCACCAACGAAGTTAGGGTATTATCCATCAAGCTGTAGAGTAATCCCATTTATATCGAATGGACATAAGCTCATTGTTGTAATAAATATTTATAAAGGCACAAAAGGCCACACATCTTCTTTCTGGCTTTTTAATCAGCATGGCGAAAGAATACAAAAAAAAGAAATTTCTTATTCAAATGAACTAGAAGGAGTAGAACTTTACTACAATACGGATAAGAAGCCAAACTTTTTTTACATGATAAAAACCAATGGAGAAATAAATAGAATTGATGAGAATCTTAACGAAATCAAAACGGAGAGCATTGGATCAGATATCACGGAAGGATTTGCTAGACTTGACCTAGATGGAGATGGGAAAAAAGAACTAATCTTTCAGAGCGCAGACCTAAGTAAATTGATAATAGCAAGAGATGATTTTTCCAACTACACTTATGTTAATTGTGCCGGTTTAGGTGAAATGAAAAGCTGTTCGGTCATTTTGAATGGAGCAAAGCCACCACAGCTCTACGCTCTGTTTAACAATGCAGCTTTAACAATTAATTATCGTTTTAATGAATTATTTTACGTAAGGTATCCACTATACTTAGCAATCTTTTTAGTGGTTCTTTCCGTTCTTTTGTTAATACAAAAAGCCCAAAAACACAGAGCCGAATTGAAATTTGTAACAGAAAGAAGAATGGCCGAACTTCAGCTTAAATCGATAAAAGGCCAGATTGATCCTCATTTTACACTTAACATTATTAATTCGATTGGTTCCTTGTTTTATAAGGAGGACCGCGAAAAAGCTGACTATATCTTTGGAAAGTATAGTAAACTTTTGAGATCAACCATACTAAACTCAGACAAAATTTTAACGACTCTCACTGATGAACTCAATTATGTTGAGAACTATCTTGAACTTGAAAGATTTAGATATAGTAACAAATTTTCTTACGAAGTTATTGTTGGTGGTGCAGCCGATTTAAGTGTGATGATACCTAAAATGTTGATTCATACTTTTGCTGAAAATGCCGTTAAACATGGATTAAGGCATTTAGAAAGAGATGGAAAATTGTGCATTGAGATTGAGAAGGATCCTGAAATTTATACAGTGAAGATTCGTGATAATGGTGTTGGCAGAAAGAAAGCGGGTGAAATAGAGTTGGATAATACAGGTGCAGGTTTAAATATTCTTAAACAGATACTTGAATTATATTATAATTTAACGAAAAGAAAGATTATTTATAATATTTCTGATATTTTGGAAGCAAATGGCGAAAGTAGTGGAACAGAAGTAGTTATAAGAATTCCCGTCAGTGAAAAATAAATAGTATAATAATGGAAGAAATTCGATGCTTTATAATCGATGATGAAATCGAAGCCTGTGATAGGCTGGAAAGACTACTTTCTAAATTTCGGAATGTAAGAATCGTAGGGAAGGAAACGAACGCCGAAATTGGAATAAAGGAAAGCATCCGTCTGTTCCCGGATATTGTATTTTTAGATGTAGAAATGCCTGGCAAAAACGGCTTTGAAGTAATTAAGGCAGTTCAGGCCGGGAATGTTACTCCTACTTTTATTTTTGTAACAGCATATAATCAGTATGCAATCAAAGCAATTCGTAATTCAGCATTCGATTACTTATTAAAGCCGGTTGATATTGATGAACTAAAAGAAACTTTAAAAAGATATACAAACTCTCAAAAACAAAAACAGAATCTAATCCTGCCTGAAAAATTAAGAGCAGATTATTCACTTACCGAACGAGAGATCGAAATAATTAAATTATTATTAGATGGCAAGAGCAGTAAAGAAATAGGGGAGACACTTTATATTAGTATGCACACCGTAAACACACACCGAAGGAATATTTTAGAAAAAACGAGGGTAAGGTCAACAAGTGAATTGTTAAATCTTGTAAGCAATTTCCGCAGTTGACATTAGGCATATAATTAAGCATATTAATACATATAATTTCATGAGACTGAAATGAGAACAACCATAAATATCAATGACGATATATTGAAAAAAGCTTCATTATTAACAGGTATTAAAGAAAAAACACATCTTGTCAAACGGGGTTTGGAAGCTTTGATTTCCTTGGAAAGCAGCAGAAGATTGGCAAAACTGGGAGCTACCGAAAAAACAGCAAAAAATATTAAAAGACGTAGAACGGCGTAATGGTGCTTGTTGATACTTCTGTCTGGATAAGTCACTTCAGAAAGGGGGATAAGATATTGGATTCTTTGCTAAGAGAGGGAAAAGCCGCCGTTCATGAATTTGTAATCGGCGAATTGGCCTGCGGAACATTCAAAAATTATGATGAAATCCTAAGCCTTATAAACAATTTACACAGGTCAAAAAAGGCAGCTATTGAAGAATGTTTATTATTCATCAGGCTGAATAAGCTGAACGGTAAAGGAATAGGGTTTGTTGATGTTCATTTATTAGCGTCTTCTAAATTGTCCGGCTACCCTTTATTTACTTACGATAAAAAATTATTTGCCGCTGCAAAACAACTTGAGATAAGTTATTTATTTTAGAAATTTATGTACAGTTAAAAAAATGAAATAGTTTCATTTTTGCATTAAGAGAATAGCAGCAAATAAATTGGGGA
>JBJKPP010000110.1:0-2197 GCA_046706145.1 Ignavibacteriaceae bacterium
AATTCTGCGTACGTATGTGATGCGGATGTAGAAGAGATATTAGACAGAACGAAAATCGGAAAAATTTTAAGAGGCGTAAGAAACGAAAAACTGGTTGATTTGAAAAGATTGAAAGAAATAATTTTGTCGGCTGGGCAGATGATGCTTGATAACTCGCGTATTGTTGAGTTTGATTTTAATCCTTTAATAATAGGTGAAGATAACTCGTTTAATATTGTTGATGCCAGAATGCGAGTAAAATAAATTTAACAAATTCTAGGGAGTTGTTCTCCGGTAAGCATATCCACAATTCTTTTAGTACCAATTGTAGTTTGAAGAATTACTTTACCTGAAGTTTCGCTTAAAACTTCTCCGATTATTTCTGCATCTTTACCCAACGGATGAGAACGCATAGCACTTAAAACATTATCTGCATCGTTTCCTTCAACAAAACAAAGCATTTTACCTTCATTAGCAACATAAAGCGGGTCAAATCCCAGTATTTCACATGCGGCTTTTACTTCATCCTTTATTTTAATTTTTTCTTCGCGAATCAAAATATCTTTTTGAGAAGTTTTGGCAATTTCATTCAGTGTGCTCGCAATTCCTCCACGTGTAGGATCTCTCATTACAGAAACATTTTTTGTAACGGAGAATATTCTCTCAACAAGGCCATTAAAAGGGGCACAATCGCTTTTAATTGTTGATTCAAAATTTAAGTGTTCCCTTGAAGCTAAAATAGAAATGCCATGGTCTGCGATTGTACCGCTAAGAATTATTTTATCACCTGGCTTAACGTTTGAGGGTGAGATATTAATTTTTTCATCAATTAATCCGATACCCGAAGTGTTGATAAAAATTTTGTCTCCTTTTCCTCTTTCAACAACTTTTGTATCGCCGGTTATAATTTCTACTCCAGCTTCCTTCGCAGCTTTTTGCATTGATTGAACAATCTTCCACAAGTCATCCATTTCAAAACCTTCTTCCAAAATAAATCCTACTGAAATAAACAAAGGTTTTGCTCCACACATAGAAAGGTCATTCACAGTTCCATTTACAGCCAAAGTTCCGATATTTCCTCCAGGGAAAAATATAGGTTCGACCACAAAGGAATCAGTGGAATAAGCTAGCTTTGCTCCGTTTATATTAATTACTGCACCGTCATGTTCGCTTTTTAAATAGTCATTTTGAAACTGATTTAAAAAAACTTTGCTTATTAGTTGATGAGTCAGCGTCCCACCGCTCCCGTGCGCTAAAAGTATTTTTTTATAATCAGTAATTGGTAGCGGACAACTAAAATCTAAATTTTTTTCAGGCTCGTGATTTGAACTCATGATACTTCTTCTTCTAACTTATATTTTTTATACTGAAAATATGCTGCACAAGCACCTTCTGATGAAACCATAGGAGCACCAACAGGCGAGGCAGGCGTGCATTTATTTCCGAATAATTTACATTGATTTGGAATTTTTAGTCCCTGCAATATTTCTCCTGCTATACATTCCGGATTTTCCTGAGCAGTAATTTCTTCTACATTAAAGATTTTTTCCGCATCAAATTCCGAAAGTTCTTCTTTTATTTTATATCCGCTCTTAGGAATTTTCCCTATTCCTCTCCAATTTCTGTCGGCAACTTCAAATACTTCTTCGATTACTTTTATCGCAGCTTTATTTCCTTCTCTGCTTACAACTCTTTTGTATTCGTTTAGGACTTCGTTAGAATTTTTTTCCAGAAGAGAAACTGCCGTATTAACTCCCTGTAAAATATCTACCGGTTCAAATCCGGTTACAACGATAGGTATATTATATTTTTTGGCAATTTCTTCATAAGGAATGTATCCTGTAATTGTACAAACGTGTCCTGGTGCCAGGAGTGCGTTCAATTTCATTTTTTTTGATGAAAGTATGAGTTCAACGGCCGGTGTAACAAGAACTTGAGAGCATAGTACAGAAAAATTTTTCAGTTTAAGTTTTTTAGCTAAAAGAAGAGCCGCGGCGTTTGCGGGCGCTGTTGTTTCGAAACCAACTGCAAAGAATACAACTTTTTTATCCGGGTTATTTCTCGCCATTTCTACAGACTCAAGCGGTGAATAAACAATCCTAACTTGGCTGCCATTAGATTTTGCTGTTAGTAAATCTATCTCCGTTCCAGGTATCCTGAGCATGTCTCCATAAGATGTAAAAATTACATCGCCTCTTTGCGCAATTGCGAGAGCCTT
>JBJKPP010000111.1:0-8004 GCA_046706145.1 Ignavibacteriaceae bacterium
TTTTAAGAGATCACGCCCCTCTTATCTCTACTATTGAAATTGGGGAAGTAAAAATCGAAAATATGAAAAATGAAGAGCTCTACTTCGCCACAAGCGGAGGCACTTTTGAAATACTTAAGAATAATGCCCTGCTTCTACTCGATACGATAGAATCTGTGGAGGAGATAGATGTGGAAAGAGCATCTGAAGCAAAGAAAAGAGCACAAGATAGATTGAACAATAAAACAGAATCAGTTGATCCTGAACGTGCAGAAATTGCTCTAAAGAAAGCAAATAATAGACTTAAAATAGCTGAGAAACGGAAAAAAGCAGATATTAGTGTTTAGTTAATATATCCATCTCCAAGAATAATTTCCCTCGAAGCAGAATTTTCATCTATTCTTTTTCTTAAATTCATAAAATGCTCCATAAGAAAGTTTAATCTTTCGTTTTCATTTTTCAGTATAAGTAGATTCTGTTGTTGCTCTAAAGATAAGCCGGCTTTTTCAGCTAATTTAAAAGATTTTATTTCAGCCGAATCAAAGTTATTCCAGAACTTTTCTCCTGGTTCAAACTTGAGTTTTTCTAAAATCTCTTCAAGTAAATCCCGCGTACCGGAAATTAAATCCAGGTTGGTCTCTTGTGAACCATCATCATAATTTTTAACGATTGCAATGTGGTAACCATCAAAGTGTTTCTGTACTTCAATAACTGAGAACCGGTATAGGCCTGCCACTATGATATCCATTTCTCCATTTTCATAAGTTTTTGTAACCTCATCAATCAACACATAGCAGCCAACTTTGGAAAGAACACCGTTGGTTTCCAAAACAATTCCGAATCCTGATTTCTGGCTCAAGCATTCTCGTATCATTATCTTGTATCTTTTTTCAAATATATGCAAAGGATATTTGGAGTTAGGAAATACCACCAACTTGAGAGGGAAGATAGGAATCATTTTATCCATAAGGCAGGGGATATTAAATGATAAAAAATAAAAATAGGCTGTCCAAAAACCCGAACTCTATTTTTACGATTGTGTCATGCAATTAGAGCGAGTAAAAAAAATATTCGGAGCAGCCTATAAATTTTTCGAAATTACTTAGCTTGTTTTAATCTATTGGAAACTTCTTCCCAATTAATTACATTCCACCAATTTTCTATATACTCAGGTCTTCTATTCTGGTATTTTAGGTAGTAAGCATGTTCCCACACATCCAAGCCTAAAATTGGTTTTCCCTTTTTATCAGCAACATCCATCAATGGATTGTCTTGATTTGGGGTAGAAGTCACTTCTAGTTTGCCTCCACTTACAATTAACCATGCCCATCCTGAACCGAATCTTGTTGCAGCAGCATCGCTAAATTTTTTCTTGAAATCATCAAAAGAACCAAATGCAGAATTGATGGCACTGGCTAAATCACCGCCCGGTTTTCCACCGCCGCCTTTTTTCATAATAGTCCAGAATAAGGAATGATTATAAAATCCGCCGCCATTGTTTCTTACTGCTGTTGGGTGCTTGGAAGCATCTTTAAGAATATCTTCAATGGATTTATTTGCAAGGTCTGTTCCCTCGATGGCACCATTCAACTTGGTTGTGTAACCATTGTGATGTTTTGTATGATGAATCTCCATTGTTTGCTTGTCAATGTATGGTTCTAACGCATCATAAGCATAGGGTAATTTTGGCAATTCAAATTTTCCCATTATAGCAACCTCCTTTTTACTTTTAATTCAATGATATTAAACGCTAAATGATTCTCCGCATCCGCAGGTTTTCTTCGCATTCGGATTATCAAAAACAAAACCTCTTCCATTTAAGCCATCAGTAAAATCCAATACGGTTCCGCTTAAATAAAACAAACTTTTGCCGTCAACAAATAATTTAACACCTTCTTTTTCAACTATAGTATCGCCTTCTTTTGACGATTCCTCAAATCCCATTGTATATTGCAACCCGGAACAGCCGCCTCCTTTAATTCCGACCCTAAGGCCAGAATTTTCAGGTACGTTGTTTTCTGCCATTATTTGTTTAATCTGGTTGGCAGCTTTCTTGGTCACCGATATATCAGATTCTAATTGTACAGTCATTGTTCACTTCCTTTTTTCTAAAAATATAAAAATCTTTACACTTTTGTGCAGATTTATCTCACATTTAAGTTATCAATTTACAAAAATTTAAAGATATTCCTAATTAGAAATAACTTTGCCGAGCATGTTTTTATTTGCGGGTTAAACTTGCCTACCGGTAGCCAGGTTTGTTATCTTTAGTTGTTTGATTATAAAAAATAATAAAACTATCTTTAATAAAATATTTACAATAAATGCGTTCTACTTTCGCTCTGGTTGATCTTTCTAATCTCCTCTACAACTATTTGAATATCAAAAAAAAAGTAAAAAAAACTAAAATAATGACGGTTGTTAAAGCAGATGCTTATGGTCATGGAATAAAAGAAGTTACTTCAGCTCTTAACTCAACCGGTAAAAACAAACCTGATTATTATGCTGTTGCCTTCATTCAGGAGGGAATTGAACTAAGAAAATTGAAGATTAAACAACCTATCCTGATTTTCGAACCTCTTGCTGAAAAACAAGACCTGCATTGGATAGAAAAGTATAATTTACTGCCCACTATCTTTAATTATGACCATGTCGAAGTTATAAACAGGGCTCACAAAAAGATAAAAGTTCATATTAAGGTTGATACAGGAATGCATAGGCTTGGCATTAATTATGAATCTGCTCTCGAATTCATAAAGGAAATCAGCAAAATCAAAAATATTGAGATTGATGGCATTTATTCACATTTCGCCACTTCAGATCACAAGAATAAGAATTTTGCAAATCTTCAATTTTTGCGATTTAAGAAACTACTAGACAAACTCAGAAGTGAAAATGTAAAATATGGCCTGGCTCATATGGCAAATAGCGGAGCAATCCTGGATTTACCCGAAACTTATCTTGATATGGTACGGCCCGGAATTTGTCTTTATGGCTATTATCCGTCTCTTGAGACGTCAAAATCGATAAAATTAAGGCCTGTGATGAGTCTAATCTCAAAAGTTGAGTCTGTGAAAGAAATAAATAAAGGAGAGTCAGTAAGTTATGGCAGACGGTTTAAGGCTTATAGGAAGACTAAGATTATCTCTGTTCCATTTGGATACGCGGACGGTTACAATAGGAATTTGACTAATCAAAGTAAAGCTATCATAAATGGGAAAATGTATAATCAAATTGGAACTGTTACAATGGATAGAATAATGTTCAATATTGGAGAAGATAAAGTCAGTTTAGGTGATGAGGTTATTCTCCTTGGTAAACAAGGAAACAAAAAAATTGATGCATGGGATTTGAGTAAGAAATTAAACACAATTCCTTATGAAATAACTTGCAATATTAGTAAACGAGTTCCGAGAATTTACACTTACTAATGGACTTAATAAAATTATATATAACCCAAACTATAACTGCTGCATCTAATAATCTTCGCTTAAGCTCTGAGAAGATTGAAGTTGTTGCAATGCTGAAAGAATTTGTAACGAATTCTGAAACGATGGAATCAGACTTAAAAAGAATGAAGAAAATTACAGAGTTATCTACAATTGGCATTCGACTTCATCGTACTTATACTTTTTTGACGGAAGAGAAAATAGATTTTGCTCACATATCTGAAAATTTCAAAGAGCATAGCCAATGGCTTGTTAATGATCTTAGTCATCTGCTCGATATGGTAAATCCAAAAACATTTAAAGAAGTTCTATCTAAGGTAAATGAAAAGTATAAAGAGAAAAATGAAAAACCGGAAGAGATAGAACCTGATAAAGAAATAGAAGAAATTTCAGTAGATTTATCAAAAAGAAAACATGACGTGGATGAGTTCGACATAACTATAGATGACGAGACAATTGAAAAAAATCTTTATATTGAAGCAGATAAGGAACCTGAGACAGCAGCACCAAAAGCTAAAGATATAAAAGTCAAAGAAGAAACAAAAAAAGAGGCAAGTGCTAAAAAAGAACCCGAAGAAAAATTTGAAGATGTTATACTAAAGTCGATAAATATATTAGAATCCTTCTTGGAAGAAATTCTAACTGATGAAAAAAGCCTTAGCAAAATTGATCCACTGCTGAAAAAATTAGATAAAAACGTAAAATTATGTTTGGAGAATGACCAATTTGTGGTCTCATGGATGCAGAAAATGTTATCTGACACTTTACTCTTGATTCAGGATAAAACCTATGAACCGGATGAAGAATTAGTTGATTCGATGAGAGCATGCCTAATTGTTTCCGCTGCAATTATTAGGGGAAAAGAAGTAGATATTTCAGGCTACTTAACCAAAGCGGAAAACCTCGGCCTTCAAAATAAAAAATCAAAAAAAAAGGAATCAATTAGATGAAAATCTTTGCTGTAATAATGGCCGGTGGAGCCGGAACCCGCTTTTGGCCAAGGAGTACGGAAAAAAGGCCAAAACAATTATTAAAGATTTTTGATGATAAGACAATGATTCAAGCTACAGTGCAAAGAATAAGTGGAACAGTAAATAATGAAGATATTTTTATTGTTACAAATAAAATTCAAAAACCGGAAATTGTTAACCAGTTGCCGAATATCCCGCAAGAAAATATAATTGAAGAACCCTTTGGCAAAAACACGGCCGCATGTATTGGCCTTGCATCGCTAATAGTTAAAAATAGGCAAGAGGATGGCGTGATGGTTGTTTTACCTTCCGACCATATTATCAAGAATGCTAAAGAATTTGATAGAACATTAAAAATTGCAATAGATTTTGCATATAACTCAGGGGGTTTAGTAACAATTGGCATTACTCCTTCGCGACCCGAGACAGGATACGGGTATATTCAAATAGATGAAACAGAAGTTTCTAAGGATATTTTTAAAGTCAACACCTTTGCAGAAAAACCTAACTACTCAACCGCTGTCCGGTTTCTTGAGAGTGGGGATTTCTTTTGGAACAGTGGAATGTTCATTATGAGGGCTGATATTGTTTTGGAAGAGTTTAAAATACTTATGCCTGAGCTTTACGAAGGTCTCAAGGAAATTGAAGTTAGCATTGACACATCTGACTTTCAAAAGATTGTTGCAAATGTTTACGGAAAAATTAGAAGTGTTTCTATTGATTATGGAATTATGGAGAAATCGCAGAAAGTGTATCTGACCAAAGGAAGTTTCATGTGGAGCGATGTTGGAAGTTGGGAAGAAGTATATCAATTGTCCGAAAAGAACGAAGAAGGAAATGCGAAAGTCGGAAACATTTATACGGAAATGACAGTTGATTCATATATTTTTTCTCCAAACAAATTTGCTTCTGTGATTGGTGTGGATAATTTGATAATTATAAACACAGAAGATGCTCTTCTAGTTTGCCGTAGAGACCAGGCCCAAAATGTTAAAAAAGTGGTGGACTATTTAAAGATTAATAAACTAAACGAGTATTTGTAACTTTAACTTTCGTGATAAAAATAACTTACAGCGGGAGAAATTTGGTAATGGACTAATTTCAAAATTTGTCATCCCGGACTTGATTCGGGATCTGCTAGTTTAACTGTAGATTCTGAATTGAACTTGCCTGCGGCAGGCAGGTTCAGAATGACAAGTTTATTTATATTTTCTAAAAGAAATTAGCCCACTACTATAAATTGGGGGTAGTGTCTTAATTTCACTCTTTGTCATTCCGGGCTTGATCCGGAATCTGTTCTTAATAAAGCAGATTCTGAATTAAATCCAGAATGACAGGTTTATTTTATTAGGTTAAATGTGAAATTGAGACACTACCAAATTGGGATATAAATGATTTTATTTTTAATTTTGTACTAAGTTAAAAAGTGAGTTTTCCTTCCATTAACTAATCAATTTTTAGAGATTTCCTTGTTTGTAGCGAAAGCACCGGTAGATAAAGTAATAGAATTAGACAATCAGATTTTTCTTTTAAGAATTTACTGTCCTGAAATTTCATCAATAATAAATCCTGGGGAGTTCCTAAATATTAAAGTTTCAAATTCGACGCACCCTTTGTTAAGAAGGCCGTTCAGTGTTTGTGATGTTGAGGGTGATTATTTCTATTTAATGTTTAATATTCTAGGAGAAGGAACAAAAATATTAGCCTCCAAACGACCCGGCGAGGAAATAGATATATTAGGACCATTGGGAAAAGGTTTCAACATAAAGGGTAATTACAAGACTGCAATTATTGCAGCCGGAGGATTGGGAGCCGCACCATTTCCGTTCTTAATTAGAAAGTTAGGTGATACAAAGAGTATATCATGTTTTATAGGCGGCAAAACGGATAAAGACGTCATTACTTACGGAATGAAGAATATTAAAGTTGCTACTGACGATGGCTCATTAGGTCTTAAAGGAAATGTTGTCCAATTGCTGGAAGATAATCTCAGTGCATTAAATAAAGATAATATAAAAATTTTTGCCTGCGGACCAACTGCTATGCTTAGAAAACTTAAGGAATTTTCGATAAAGAATAATTTGGATTGTGAAGCATCAACAGAATGTGCTATGGCATGCGGATTTGGAATCTGTCAGGGATGTCCAATAGAAAATGTAAATGATAGCAGCAAATACCTTCTGGTTTGTAAAGATGGTCCTGTGTTTAATGTAAAAGATGTGATAATATGAGCAAGGTTGATTTATCAATTAGTATAGGTTCGCTAAAACTTAGAAATCCTATCATGTTAGCCTCAGGTACAGTGGGCTATGGAAATGAAATTTCAGAATTTATCGACCTTAACAAAATCGGGGGAATAGTAACAAAATCACTTAGTCTAAAACCAAAAAAAGGCAATCCGCCGCAAAGAATATTTGAAACTGCTTCTGGAATGTTAAATGCAATCGGATTAACTAACATTGGAGTAGAAGCGTTTATTAATGAAAAGATCCCGTTTCTTAAAGAATTTGATGTTCCTATAATTTGTAATATTGCAGCAAGTTCAATAGAAGAATATATTGAGTGTACAAAGATTCTAACTAAAGAGGAATCCATTTCAGCATTTGAAATCAACGTATCCTGTCCTAACGTTAAAGAAGGCGGTTTACAATTCGGAAACAGTGTTAGTGCCGTAGGAAAAATAACAGAAAAGGTGAAGGCAGTTTCTACCAAACCGGTAATTATAAAGCTGTCGCCAAATGTTTCATATATTTCCAAATTTGCTGAAATAGTTAAGAAAGAGGGAGGAGATGCCGTTTCTGCAATAAACACTTTGGTAGGCACAGCCTTTGATATTTATACTGGAAAACCAAAAATCCAAAATATTACTGGGGGTTTGTCCGGCCCTGCGATAAAGCCTATAGCTTTGGCAAAAGTTTTTGAAGTACACCAAAAAGTAGAAATACCTATTATTGGAATTGGCGGAATAATGAACTGGTAAGATGTAGTTGAGTTTATGATTGCAGGAGCATCTGCAGTGCAGCTTGGAACGATAAATTTTATAGACCCTACTGCTCCAATAAAAATATTAGGAGAAATAGAAGAAT
The DNA here is from genome assembly GCA_046706145.1 of Ignavibacteriaceae bacterium. Taxonomy (GTDB): domain Bacteria; phylum Bacteroidota; class Ignavibacteria; order Ignavibacteriales; family Ignavibacteriaceae; genus JBJKPP01. The sequence goes on from JBJKPP010000111.1 coordinate 7,486, forward strand.
ACTGTAATAAAATGAAAATTAATAAAATCTCAAACATAACGGGGAGCTATAAAATAGCTAAAGATGGATATTAAATCGCATTTGGATAAGCTTTATTCACTTCATACGTTTGGAATGAAGCTGGGGTTGGAAAATATAAGCAAGTTTTTGAAAGTCCTGGGGAATCCGCAAGAAAAATTTGAATCTATCCATATAGCAGGCTCCAATGGAAAGGGTAGTACTGCTGCGTTCATCTCAAGCATCTTGATGGAATTTGGTTACAGAGTTGGTCTTTATACCTCTCCGCATTTTGTGAGGTTTAACGAGAGAGTTAGAATTAATAATATTGAAATACCTGATTCCTTTATTGCTGAATTTCTTGATAAACATTTTGAATATATAATTAAAAATGGAATTACTTTCTTTGAAGCAACAACTGCTTTAGCGTTTAAATATTTCAGTGAGTCAAATCTTGACTATGCAGTTATTGAAACCGGACTAGGCGGCAGGCTGGATGCTACAAATGTTCTGCATCCGCTC
>JBJKPP010000112.1:0-11961 GCA_046706145.1 Ignavibacteriaceae bacterium
GTTGTTTTTGCATCTCCGGCACCAAGGTCAACATTTATAGAAAATTCTTGTTTGGATAAGACCTTCGAAGCCAACTCTTCATTCACCACAATATTAAAATTAGGCTGGAGGACGGGTAAGTTATCAAAGCTTACTGTCACATCGTTTGGATTAAAATCTGCGCCCGAATGTCCTGCTGCACTAATTATTCTTCCCCAATTTGCATCTGCTCCATAAATTGCCGTTTTAACCAAAGTAGAGTTAGCAATTGATTTTGCAACTAAATCAGCATCCTCCTGATTCTTTGCATTTTTCACATTTACTTCAACCAATCTTGTGGCGCCTTCTCCATCTGATACTATGGCTTTAGCCATTTCTATACATATATTTTCCAGTGCTGTCTGGAAGGTCCGAAAATCTTCGGCGTCTTTTTCAATCTTTATTTTTGATGCACCATTTGCTAATAACAAAACCATATCGTTGGTGCTTGTTTCTCCATCCACAGAAATTTTATTGAAAGAAGCTTTAACTGAAGGAACGAGCAAGTCATGCAAGGTGGCGTTGTCAATGTTTGCATCAGTTGTAATAAATCCAAGCATAGTCGCCATATTGGGAGCAATCATTCCGCTTCCTTTTGAAATAGCGCCTATATTTACACTTCCGTGTTTGAGTTTTACGTTCAAAGACAAATGTTTGATTGTTTTGTCAGTAGTCATTATAGCCTCTGCCGCCTCTTTACCTCCACAATGTTTCAGAGCAGGAACAATTTGTTCTATTCCAGCTTTTAATTTATCCATGGGCATCCTTTGTCCTATTACTCCGGTGGAGGCTATTAAAACTTCGTTGGGGTGCAATCCAAGTTCTTTAGCACAATAACTTTGCATTTCCAAAGCATCTTTATGACCTTCTTCACCTGTGCATGCGTTTGCATTGCCGGAGTTGATTAGAACGGCCTTAACTTTTGTCTGTTGTTTAACAATTTCCTGAGTAATAAGTAAAGGTGCAGCCTTGACCTTATTTAAGGTGAAGGTTCCAGCAACACTGCAAGGTGATTCTGATAGAATAAGAGCTAAATCTTTTTTTCTTTTTTTAATACCGCACGCAATTCCTGCGGCGATATAACCTTGAACCGAGGTAACCGACCCTTCCTCAAAAGACTGATTCATATTTTTCTCCTTGCTTTATACCTAATCCTTCGTTCCAGCCAAACATCTTATTTAAATTTTGTACAGCCTGACCCGAAGCTCCTTTAATTAGATTATCAATAGCTGAGATAATTATTATTTGGTTGTCTCTAACTGAAAAATGAATATCGCAGTAGTTAGTATTTACGACCCAGCTAAGCTGGGGTGGAGAAGTGCGCAGCCTTATAAAACTGGAGTTTGCATAAAATTCTTTATAGATTTTTTCGATTTGCTCTTTATCGATTTTGTTTTTTGTATGAATAAATGATGTTGAATAAATTCCGATTGCTACTGGAAGCAAATGTGTAGCGAAGGCGAATAGAGAATTAAATCCATTCTTTTCAAGCTCCTGCATGATTTCCGGTTCATGCCTGTGTGCCCCTATATTATAAGCAGCAACATTTCCATCCATCTCAGACATGAGCAAATGAGATTTTGGAGTTTTCCCAGCTCCACTAGTTCCTGAATAAGCTGAAACGTTGACCGAGATTATTTCATTATGGTAATTTTTTACGAAAGGTACAAGACTTAATAAAGCTGCTGTTGGGTAACATCCAGGGTTTGCAATTAATTGTGCGTTAGTATAATTAGTGGTTGGTAAATCGGCCAAACCGTAAACATTGTTGTCCAACAATTGATGTGCGGTATGATTTATTTTGTACCACCTTTCATAAACCTTGTTGTTAGTAAGTCTGAAATCTCCGCCAAGGTCAATTACCTTTTTACCTTTTTCTATCAGCTCAGGGACATATTTCAACGCTTCGCCGTGTGGAACAGCAATAAAATAGACGTCATGTTCAAAAGAAAGATTATCGACCGGCAATATTTCTGAATCTGAAACTTCATTTTGTAGTTCGGGAAAAATCTCTAGAATAGTTTTACCAACTGTGATATTTCCATAAACTTTTAGATTGCTAATTTCAGGATGTAAGCTGCAAAATTGAATTAGTTTCTTCCCCGTATAACCACTTCCGCCTATTAACCCGACAGAAATCATCTAAAATTCCTTTCTAAAAAAATTGTAAAAAAGTATGTAAGTATGTAAAAAGTCTAAACAGATTAGAATCGGACGCGAGGTCGATTAGGTCGGATAAAATAGGGAGATAAGAGTAAAATCTTATCAAATATTATTTTAGCGTTATGTCCAACTTGGTTTTTCATTGGCAACAAAGATATGTGAAAATAATAGTTTTGTCAATAAAAAAATTATTAATTAAGAAAAAAATTGTCCTACATCAATAGGCTCATAATGGCTTTCTGGAGATGGAGCCTGTTTTCAGCTTCATCAAAAATTATAGAATTTGGTGAATCTGCCACTTCATCAAGCACTTCTTCGCCTCTATGAGCAGGAAGGCAATGCATAAAGAAATAGTCTTCTTTTGCATGTTTTACAAGCTCATTGTTTATCTGGTAAGGCTGCATTGCTTTTATTCTTTCTTCTCTTTCAGATTCCCAGCCCATGCTTGTCCATGTATCTGTGTAAACCACATCGGAGTCTTTTACGGCCTCTATCGGATCTTCAGTAAGCACAACCTTGCTTCCAGAAAATTTTGCGTTTCTCCGTGCGTTGTTAATGATTTCTTCGTTTGGTTTATATTTTGATGGTGTTGCAACAGATATGTCCATTCCAACTTTTGTACAACCGTGCAGAAGACTGTGGCAAACATTATTTCCATCACCTAAGAATGCCAGTTTTAATCCTTTCAAGTATCTTCTTTTTTCATAGATAGTAAATAAGTCTGATAGAATCTGACAGGGGTGCAGCAAATTAGTCAGGCCGTTTATAACAGGAATAGTTCCATACTTACCGAATTCTTCTGCATCTTTGTGGTCGTATGTTCTTACAACCAAACCGTTAAGGTATCTTGATAAAACTTTTACAGTATCAGCAACAGTCTCTTCTCTTTTAAGTTGAAGTTCATTTGGACCGAGATAAAGAGCGGTACCACCTAATTGATATGTCCCTACTTCAAATGAGACTCGTGTTCTTGTTGAAGGTTTGGCAAAAATAATTCCTAACGTTTTGCCTTTGAGTAATTCGTGTGGTTCGTTTGATTTTAGCTTCAGTTTTAGTGAAGCGGCTAACTCAAAAATTTGCCAAATTTCTTCCAATGTAAGGTCATTGATGGAAATTAGGTTTCTGCCCTTCATGTTTGTTGACATTGCTTGCTCGATTTGTTTTATGAAATAGATGAGACGCAAAAATAAAAAATAATTTATTAAATCAAAGTGAGGTGTGAATTAGTGAAGTAAAATATTCCATTCTTTTGCACAAGATATGTACAGAACAGTCAAATGAATTTCAAATATTTGTAGTAGTATTAACCTTTCTTCTCAACTTCTTGAGGTTCTTAAGTTCACTGTCATAAACTTTTTTGATTCCGTCGCCCAGCGCTAATTCTATGTCTCTTATATTCGATATCAGCTTCTGCATCCCCACAATTTCTACGGAAGCGGCCTGGTCTGTTCCCCACATGGCCCGATCTAGAGTAATATGTCTTTCTACAAAACAAGCACCCAGTGCTACAGCTGCTTGGGTTGGTGCTAAACCAACTTCATGCCCTGAATAACCAATTGGAACCCCGGGGAATTTATTTTTCAGGGTCAAAATCATTCTCAAATTAAGTTCCTCATTTTTGCATGGGTACGAAGAAGTGGCATGGGCAATCATTAGATTTTTTGTTCCGAATATTTCAACAGCATTGTCAATTTCGTCTATGGTTGACATTCCAGTTGACATAATTACAGGTTTATTAAGAGTTTTATATCTTAGCAACAATTCATCATCAGTAAGTGAAGCAGAAGCGAGTTTGTATAATTTAGGATCGAACTTTTCAATAAAATCAACTGCTTCTTCATCCCAACACGAAGCAAACCAAAAGATTTCTTTTTTCTTGCAATGCTCAACTAATTCTTCAAATTGTTGAGCGTCAAATTCCATCTTGTGCCGGTATTCTATATAAGTAATTCTTCCCCATGGAGTATCTCTTTCAACATCCCATTGGTCTTTTGGAACACATATTTCAGGGGTTCTTTTCTGGAATTTCACGGCATCACATCCCGCGGATTTTGCCCCATCAATCATCTTTTTTGCAATTTCAACAGACCCATTATGATTTATCCCAATTTCTGCAGCAACAAAAACCGGTTCGCCTTCTCCGATAAATCTATTTCCAACTCTTACTTTTCTAATTGGGTTCATTTAGTCCTCTTGCTTTTTTAGTTTGTGATAAATTATCAGTTCGGCAAATTCCCTAAATGCACCGTGTCCACCAATATTTTTGCAAACATAATCAGTAATTTCTTTAATTTCATCAATAGCATCAGCCGGAGCAGCAGTAAAACCAACAATTTTCATTAGAGACAGGTCATTAACGTCGTCGCCAATAAATGCAATATTTTCAGGTGAATAATTGTATTTCTGAAGAATATTTTTTAATTCTTTGTCTTTCTCTTTAATTCCTAAAAGGACATCTTCAATTTTTAATTTTTCAGCTCTCTTTTTAACTGGCCCGGAAACTTCGCCTGTTATTATTCCAGTTTTGACTTGAACAAGATTTCTTAATCGTTCAACACCCATTCCATCACGAATAGAATATTTCTTAAACTCTTCGCCTTTATCTGAATAATATACTCCGGTGTCGGTTAAAACTCCATCATTATCTGTAAGAACTAGTTTTATTTTTCTTGCCTTTTCCTTAATTGTTTTGTCATTTACCATGAAGTCCATCCACCGTCAACAATTAAATTGGCCCCAGTCATATAACTAGATGCATCGCTGGCAAGAAAAATTATTGCCCCTTTGTAATCTGTGGGAGCGGCCATTCTTCCAAGCGGGGTTTTTCGGGAATAATTAGATATAAAATATTCTTCTTGATTATTCTCTACTCCTCCAGGAGATAATGTGTTTACTCTAACACCTTTATTTCCCCAATAAGCAGCAAGAAATTTTGTAAAAGAAATTACAGCGCCTTTTGTAACAGGATACGCTGCAGATTTATAAAATGATTGCGTCCCGTCGGGTTTTTTATAAATAGACTGGTCGGGAGCAGTAATACCGTAAGTTGAGGCAACGTTTATAATACTGCCTTTGCCTTTTTTGGCCATCTCACTGCCTAAAACTTGAGAACAAAGAAATGTTCCAGTAATGTTTACGTCTAATGATTTTTGCCAAAGGTTTAACGGATAATTTTCGAATTTTGAAAGTTCGGAAGCTGCTGTAGGGTTTTCAAACATATCATTTATTGCAGCGTTGTTTATTAGAACACTAATTTCTTGAAATTCATGTAAGGTTTTATCTTTAACATTTTTAACTGATTCTATGTTGGTAATATCTGTTCCTACTCCAAGATTTTTCCCCGGCAACTGAGCAGCGAAATCCTTGCATTTATCTTCGTTTAAATCGCAAACAACAACATTAGCTCCTGCTTCAGCAAGAGCAAAACAATGCTGCTTACCAATTAAGCCTAAAGCACCTGTAACAATTGCTACTTTCCCTTTTAGGGAAAACAGAGATTCTAAGCTCATATAATATAATCAACTCTTATTTTCAGCAACTTCAGCTTTCCTTTTGGGTTTAGTATTGAAGCCGCTTGTTTTTCTGAAAACAGGTTGAAGAGGTTTGCCTTTTAAACGGGACAGAACATCTTTTGAATCTACTGCATTTTTTATTATCGGAAGAATTTCTTCATAAGCTTTCAAAGTATAATTGACATCTTCATCGGTGTGTGAAAAAGAAATATTATGAAAACTGCTCCAGAGGATTCCTCTTCTAATTAGCTCCTGTTGTAATAGAGATTTCATTTCTAAAGGATTACCTGCCGAAGCATCGAAATTAATAATAGTTCTGCATTCGTAACCGCCGCATTTTGTATAATCCATTCCAAGTTTTGAGGCAATACTGTTATACCCATCTTTAAGCTTTTTCCCTTGTTTCAAAAGATAAGCAGAAACATTCTTTTCCTTCATAACTTTGATAGTGGCTTTAACTGCAGCAAGTGAAAGTGCTTCGCCTCCGAATGTAGAATAGAAAAATACATCATCATCAAGATGAGCCATTACATCTTTTCTACCGGTTAAAATAGAAATAGGCATTCCATTTGCCACTGCTTTGGAAAAACATGCAAGGTCAGCTTTTACACCGAAATATTCCTGGGCTCCCCCTAGAGCAATTCTGAAGCCAGTCCACATTTCGTCAAAAATTAGCAAAGTGCCATTTTGTTGGCAAACTTCTTTTAATTCTTTTAGAAAATTATTTTTTGGTTCTTCAAAAACAAACGGTTCAAGTATAACGCATGCTGTGTCTTCATCAATAGAATCTTTAACTGAATTAATATCATTATAATTAAATGTGGATGTTAATTCTTGTACGGCCAGAGGAATTCCCGCGTTCCTTGCTGTTACTGAAACGTACCAGTCGTGCCATCCGTGGTAGCCACAGCATAAAACCTTATCTCTCTTTGTAAATGCTCTTGCTACTCTTACGGCAGCGGAAGTTACATCTGCACCGGTCTTGCTGTATCTTACTGCTTCTGCATTTGGGACTACTTCGTGGATTAATTCAGCCACCTCAACTTCGAGTGGATGAACGAGCGAAAAAGTAATTCCGTCTTCTAATTGTTTCTTAACCGCATTATCTACTTCATCATAGCAGTAACCAAGTGAAAGAGGTCCAACTCCCATTGTATAATCAATATATTCGTTTCCATCTACATCCCAAACATGAGAACCTTTTCCTCTTTGTAAATATTTTGGTGCTATTCCATCCACATATTGAGTTGGTCCTTTAGCAAGCGTTTGTGTGTAAGAGGGAATAAGTTTCTTAGCTCTTTCAAAAAATTGGTTGGATTTTGTAATGTCCGGGAAATTCTCGTTAAATTTTATTGTATTTGCCATAGTTTGTCTCTTTTTAATGAATTATTGCTCCTATAAGTTAATTTATTTAACTAAATATTCAAACAAACTTTGTCTGTTCTTTTGAAACTGTTTTTAATTCGTTTAAATGATGTCTATACCAATTGACACCCGCATATTTTTCGTTGATACTTTTAATCTCCGGTTTTTCATTCAGGAGATTTAAGATATCATTTAAATCAAATGAAGAATTTTTATGATATAATTCTTCATATACTCGTTTAATAAATTTATAATCTTCAGGATAGTCAAGAGCAAATCGGTGAGTCATCGAAAAATCATGGTCAGTTTCCCATTTGACGTTGCCAATCCTAAACTTATCAGGATTTTCCCAAAAGTAGGGAGTAGTATGTTCTCTTTCGAATTCTTTACTAGAATTTTCCCATGCATTTTTTAATGCATCCATTGACATAATTTCAACATCATTTCCATCCGGATAAGTTGCTGGATGTAAATTACTTACAAAGTCGTATTTGTCCTTATTACCAAGATAATACTCAAGAACTTTATCAATAATTTTAGGGTCAATTAAAGGACAATCGGAAGGAATTTTTACAACTGCATCAGCGCCGTAAATTTTTCCAGCTTGATAGTGTCTATCCAGTAAGTCTGTAGAATGTCCTCTGAAAATATTAAGATTATTATCCTTACACAATTTCTCTATCGGGTCGTCAATTTTTTCTTTTGTGGTTGCCACTACCAAAGTTCCGTAATGCTTGGATTTAAGAACTCTCTCCAACATTAATAATAAGTTTGGTTTTCCTAAGATTGGTTTTAGTACTTTGCCGGGGAATCTACTTGACCCCGTTCTGGCTTGAACAACAGTAAGTATTTTTGTTAAGTGGGACACTTAGAAGTCAGTTTATTCTTAGAGTTTCTATTTTTTCTTTATACTTATCAAATACTTTTGTTCTATTCCTTAATTTGTGTGCTTTGCCAAAATTTCTGTAGCTAAGGCTGGTTTCAGTTTCAAGTAATTCTCGCGCCACGAGAGATATATTATATGCAGACCTGCCCCCGTTTTGGATTGGAAGTAATCTCTTTAATTCATTTATGTCAAATTCGGAATAGACTTTTTTGCCTAGCGCTAAACCAATATACACTACGCTCGAATATCTTGTAATGAGTACATCACAATTTGCAATCATGTGTTCTGTGTTGCCTTCATGATAAACGAATGAGCCTGGCGCATAAACATTTATTTCCTCAGTAGCCCTGTCAACACGTTCGTTAGGATGCAGTTTGAATATCAACTGCTTTCCTTCTGCTCTTTTCAAAGCATATTCAATGAACTTTTTTCTGTTTTCATATTTAAATGTTTCGCGAGTATCTGATGTAGCAACTAATGCATAACTTCTATGAGGAAAATCATTCTCTAAATATTTATTTGCGTTGTCAAAATTTGGAATTCCTGTAACCACAATCTTGTCAGGATTTACACCCTTTTTGATGAATAAATCTTTATAACCTGGGGAAGCGACACAAAATTTATCATAAGCATCTGAAAGTCCGGTGGTAGAAGTGCTGGCCAAATATCTCGGTAATTTGAATTTTTTTACCAGACGATACATGAAATTTTCCGGATCAGTCATCCCTTCTTGTACGAGTATTAATTTTGTATCCAGAACATTTTTTGGAACAATAAGGTCGCTGCAGGTTATTACCAAATCATATTTTCTTTCTTTTCCTTCAAAATCAATTGGCAGGTTATGGTTGTTCAAATATTCAATTGTTTTTTCTTTAAATTTTCCCCCAAGAATTGTAAAATCAAGCAGATTAGAACTGGAGAGCAATTTAGTAAATCCATCGCTATAGTAAGGGGTAAAGTAACAATCGAATTCCCGAAGATGTTTCGAGATTTCATGCATCATTTTTGTTTGATTTAGGGAACCACAAATAAAGAGTATATTTTCTTTATTCATAAACTGCTTAAATGTTTATTACTAGAACTCAAATATATAAACTTTATTTCAAAATTTTAAGGCATTATAACTCTTAAGCACATTTCAAGTTCTTTTGTAGTTTCTAACCTGAATATTCGAATAGTTAGTGCTAAAATGCACCAATTTATATGAAAAATAAGAAATTTCTCATTTTTACTTTGTTATCATGGATTTTTCCAAATTACTGAATTTTTGGTCTATAATGTTATTAATTTGTTAAAATTTGAAGTGCTTTAGTTTGCGTGCTTTAGTACATTTTATTAACTTTAATTATAGAAATGTTCATATAGAATGAAGATTATCAAACCGAAAAGACTTAAACAAGGGGATTTAATCGGTGTTATTTCTCCAGCTTCGGCACCAGTTGACCCCTCACAAATTAATAATGGTGTAACATATCTTGAGAGGCTTGGATACCGGGTTATCGTAGGAAAGAATGTAGGTAAAGTGCATGGGTATCTCGCTGGAACTGATGAGCAAAGACTGCAAGACCTGCATGATATGTTCAAAAACAAGAAAGTTAATGCGATTATTTGTATAAGGGGTGGTTATGGTTCTCCTAGATTACTAAATAAAATAAATTACCGTCTAATAAGAGCAAATCCCAAAATTTTTGTTGGATATAGCGATATTACGGCTTTGCAGTTAGCAATTTTTCAGAAAACCGGAGTAATTACTTTTGCAGGTCCAATGCTGGTCTCTAATTTTTCAAACGGCGTTGATTCTTATACAGAAGAAAATTTCTGGAGAGTAATTACAAGCAACAAAAAGAACGGCAAGATTCACTTTCCTGAAAGTGAAAAGTTGATCCCGATAAAAAAGGGAATCAAAAACGGAAGAATTATTGGAGGAAATTTAACACTTCTTAGCTCTCTTATTGGTACAAGCTATTTTCCTTCTATGAAAGAGAAACTCTTGTTTTTAGAAGAAATAGGTGAAGCCCCATATAGAATTGATAGGATATTCAATCAATTCTCCTTGCTTAAACTCTTTGACCAGGTTAATGGGATAATCTTCGGTGCATTTACGGATTGTGCTGAAACTGACCCTGACAAAAGAACCTTGTCTATTGGAGAAGTTTTAGAGGATTATTTAGGAAATTTGAAAAAACCCATCGTTTATAATCTTCCGCACGGGCATATAACAAAACTTCTAACTATCCCAATTGGCATCAGAGCCAGGTTAAATGCTTCAAGAGGAATATTGGAGTTTTTGGAAGGTGCAGTAAAAGCTTAGAAGTTTTTTCTTAGTCAGATTCTTTGTGAATGTAAGTGAAATAATTCTTAGTGAATTGACTTTGCGCTTTTTCGGCCATATTAATATTATCGAATATGCCGAATACTGTTGAACCGCTGCCCGTCATAAGAGAGAAAATTGCTCCCGATTTATATAAATTACTTTTGATTTCAGCGATTTCTCTATGCTCTTCAAATGCAATTCCTTCAAAATCATTAAATATTTTCTTTTTCCATTCGTGAATATCCGGGATATTCTTTTGGACTAAGTTTCTAAGAAGATTGGGCTTTCCACTTGGATTAATATTTTCATAAGCCCATTTAGTTGATATTTGAATTCCGGGATTAACTATTAAGATTGGGAACTTAATTTTCAGTGTTATTGCTTCTAATTTTTCTCCTTTAGAAGTAACCAACGAAGGCAAAGTCTTGATGAAAAAAGGAGCATCTGCTCCAACTTTAGCGGCTAAATCTTTTTGAGTTTCTTCTGAAAGGTTTAATTGAAATAATTTATTTAATGCTACAATAGTTTGTGCTGCATTGGAACTTCCTCCGCCAAGTCCAGCTCCAATTGGAATTCTTTTCGTTAATGAAATTTCAACAATGAATTGTTTCCCTGTTTCATACTCGAGAATTTTTATTACTTTGGTAACAAGATTTTCTTGCTCATTAATCTCTTGATTATTGCAGATTAATTTAAAAGAGTTGGATTTCTTGAAGTATAAGTCATCATGCAAATTTACCGGGTAGAATATTGATTCAATATCATGGTAACCATCTGGCCTTTTACTGATGATGTTTAATCCAAAATTAATTTTTGCAAATGATTTAACGTGTAGTTCTTCCATCAAGAAGCTTTTTTATTTCTTTAGTATGTTCGGGATTAGAACCACAGCACGAGCCGATGAAGGACGGATTCTTGGGTAGGGAAGATTTGACAATCTTTTTATATTGAAGTGGAGATACTCCGCAGCTAATGTATTCATCTGTAACCTCACCGGAACCGCAATTCAAATAATATCCCCAGTTTGAATTTTTATTGATTTTTCTTAACGCTTTTTTGAAAAGTTCAGTTGGGATACAATTAATTCCAATTGCCATAGGTCCGTAATCATTCACAAGCTCAATTACTTCCGAAAATTTTTCACCTGATAACAACCTGAGATTCTCATCAAAATAAAGGCTTAGCACAAAAGGAATCATTTCCTTTCGGCAAAACTCACAGATTATTTTGATTTCGTCCATGTGGCTTTGAGTTTCGTTTAAGATAAAATGACATCCGCTATCTATAAGTAATAAAATATGGTTATGGTGATTTTCCTCAAGTAATTTGTGCGATATTTTTCTCGCTTTTTGATAGCAATCTTCTGCTGGAGGATTGCAGCCTGCGATGTAAACCGGATAACCCTGAGCCGCGTGAGAAGCTACGCAAACAGCTCGATGCACAAGAGTTTTAGAATCTAGTTTTTTGTTTACTTTTTTAACAATAGCCGGATTAGTACGGAATGTATTTGTAGTGATTATATCGGCGCCGGAATCAATATATTCCCTGTGGATTTTCAAAATCAGTTCAGGCTCTTCTAAGAGAGCGTACGATGACCATAATTCATTTACCATTTTAAATCTCTTCTCTTGAAGAAAAGTCCCAAGCGCACCGTCTAAGATTAGAGGTCTGTTTTTTCGCTTAGCAAGCGCAAATGGATTTAT
>JBJKPP010000113.1:0-9591 GCA_046706145.1 Ignavibacteriaceae bacterium
TACCAGCATTTTGCAAAGGAAGAACTAGGTCGGGAGACAAGTACAACATAAGGCTGGTTTCCATTTCATCGGCGTGGTCACCAATATTTTCGAAATATTCTTTTCTATCTAACGATTTAAACCAATCGCAACTGGATAAAAACATCTTAGGAAATTTTAACCCTAATTCTCTGAGTATTTGTTTAAAGTTATTCCCACCGTGGCTATTTAGGATTAGCAGTTTATAAATCTGCTGATTATTTAATACCTCAATTATATCAGTTAGAATAGCTGACTGAGTACTTGGATTAAGATTTAAATCCAGTTTTATGTCGGATTGGCCTGTGTTAACGCCAAAGGGGACCGCAGGCAAAACAATTACTTTCGTCCCCCTTTTCCAAGCAATTCTTGCTCCTTCTGCCGAAATTCGTTCGGATTCTATTACATCAGTAGTATAAGGAAGATGATAATTATGGGCTTCTGTTGCTCCCCAGGGCAAAACTGCCAGCTCCACGGACTTATCTTTAATTGCTTTCCAATTTGATTCAGCTAAAATGTAAGGTCGCATGGTTAACTTTTTTGAATTTTTGTTTTAACTTTATCACCACATCAAGTTTATAAACAATTAGGGGTAGTTATAATTAATAAAAAAGAGTAACGATTAAGGTATGTACAGAATATGTTTTTGTACTTCTCAATAAAATCAAACAAATGAATCTTGCAAAAACCTTATTGTGAATGGTAAGTTTTGCAAAATATCTTCTGCAGTGTAACCAAACTCTGTAAAATCTTCTTCAAGAAGATCTGCAGAAAGACTATGCAAATAAACTCCAGATATAACTGATCCTTCAATATTATTTGTTTGAGCCAGAAATCCTGAAATTACACCTGTTAAAACATCACCGGTTCCAAACTTTGCCATACCGTTATTTCCTGTTGTATTGATAAACACTTCTCCAACTGGATTAAAAATAATTGTAGGGGCACCCTTTAATACTAAATATGTTTCAGTGCTTTGAGCAAAGTCTCTGCCATATTGTAAAATATCACCTTTTATTTTATTAATATCCGTACTAATAAGATTAGCAAATTCACCTAAATGTGGCGTTAACACAAAATTTTCCAGATTAATTTTCTTATAATTCTTGCTACTCAATGCAAAAACAGCATCGGCATCAATGACAATCCTATCACATTTTCTCTCGTCAAGTATTTTAAGTATTGCACGTTGTGTTTCTTTTTCTCGTCCAAGTCCCGGCCCAATTGCCACAGCATCTGCCCATTTAATCCGATTATTAATTTCATCTAAATTCTCTAGCGATAAATATTCTTTAGAGTTATCTTCATAAGATTCAAGTATAACTTCATCAAGCTTTACTTGCACCAGGTTTCTAGCAGATTCCGGGAAAAGAAGAATTGAAGCTCCGGCTCCAATTCTTAAAGCAGCTTTTGAAGTGAAACAAGCTGCTCCAGGTAATTTTCCTGAGCCTGCAATTGTCAATACTTTACCGGCAGAGTACTTATGAATAGACCTCCCTTTTAGCGGTAATCCTTTCAGCACATCCTCGGGCTCAATTAAATATTCAGTAACGGGATAACGGTCAAAAAATCTTTCATCAATACCAATATTGCCTTTTTCTATTTCTCCCGCATGTGCATAAGCGTCAAGAAAAAACAATCCTTTTTTAAGTTCACTCAAGGTTATAGTAAGATTAGCAAAAAACATGTCTGAGGCTGTCCCTTTATCTGAGTCAAGACCAGTTGGAATATCAATTGCTACTTTATATCCATCAATCTTATTTACTTTTTTTACAATAGATTTATAAGGCTCTCTCAATTCTCCTTTCATTCCACTGCCAAGCAAAGCATCAAAAATCACAGTGCAATCATTTAATAAGTTTAAATCTCTTAAACTCTTAAATTTCTTTATCGTTATATTTTTATTTTCTTTAGTATAATTACTAAGAACCGAAAAGTTTTTTCTGCAGTCATCAGTCATTTCGTTCGAGTTACCGAGTGAAATCACTTTTACGGAAAATCCGTGATTAGCAAAATGTCTTGCAGCTGCAAAGCCATCCCCCCCATTATTTCCCTTGCCGCACAAAAAACCGATTGGCCCTAAAGGTATCTCTAATTCGGAAAGTTTTTCAGAAGCTATGTCATAAATTGACCGTGAGGCATTTTCCATCAAAGCAATACTAGGTATCCCCAGCTTGTTTATAGCGTATTCATCTAAATCTCGTATCTGCTTTGTGGAAAATAATGGAATCATTAGTGTAAATTAAAAAGATTTCAGAAATGTTAAAACACTCTGAAAATATTAACTAATTTTTCAAACCCCTGAAAATTGAAGTAATTGTGGATTAAGTTTCTTATAATCATATTAAAACGCTTTCTTGCACACACAAATAACAACGTTTTCGGAAGATTCCTCACATCATTAAAACATGTTCAGCATAAAGCTTATTCTAAAAGAACGAAGTAATCAAGCTTATAAAAGAGCCTGGCGCTATTCCAAGAACAATGAATAGTACAATTGAGACAACAACTGCAACCATTCCTGTACCGCTAAAAGAGAATTTGAATTCTTTCAACGGGTCTTTGAAGTACATTAACACGACTACCCTCAGGTAGAAGAATAATGCAATAACGCTTGAGAATACACCAACAATTGCCAGCCAGGTTAAATGTGCTTGTATGGCAGCAATAAAAATGTAGTATTTTCCAAAGAAACCGGCAAAAGGCGGAATACCAGCTAAAGAAAACATACACAACGCAAGTAAGCCAGCAAGAACCGGTTTCTTACTTGCTAGTCCAGCATACGTATCGAAGTCGAGTTGACCATCATTTTCACTTTCAATCAAGGAAACAATCCCAAATGCAGCAACGTTCATAAATGTATAAGCGGTGAGATAAAATATAATTCCTGCGAGTCCTAATGCATTTCCTGCGGCAAAACCTATTATCATATACCCGGCGTGCGCAATAGAGGAATAAGCAAGCATTCGTTTCATGTTACTTTGTGAGATGGCAACAATGCTTCCGAAAAGCATAGAGAAAACTGCAATTACTGCTAGATAAGGTTCAAAAATATTTCCGATTGAGTTAATAAATAATGCACCAAGTGCAGCAATGATTGCACTAAAAGCAGCAGCCTTTCCAGCAGTGGCAAAGAGTCCGGCCACCGTCGTTGGTGAACCTTCATAAACATCCGGCACCCACATATGGAATGGGAAAGCCGCTATCTTGAATGAAAATCCTATTAGGAAAATTACCGCACCGGTAATAAACAAAATATTCTTGGAAAGTGAGTGAAAATTTGAAGCTATATTGCTTATCGATGTTGTACCTGACGTACCATATATCAAAGCAATTCCATAAACGATAAAACCGGTTGCAAATGCACCAAGTAGAAAATATTTTAGTGATGCTTCAACGCCTTTGATATTTTTCCTGTTAATTCCGGCAAGTACATAAAAACAAATAGACATCAACTCCAATCCGAGAAAAATCATAAATAAATTCTTTGCACCGGCCATAAACATCATACCTAAAACTGCAGATTGGAGAAGCAAATAATATTCTCCATAATAAATGCCGTATTTCTTTATATAATCAATCGAAAGCAAGGTCAGCAGTGCGGCACCAATACAAAAGATAAAATAAAAAATACTGACAGTACCGCCAGTCGCCAGCATCCCTTGAAGAACTACCGAAACTGAGCTTACGTCAAATATGGCATACAATCCGGCAGCCAAAAAAATTAATAGTGAAAACCAGGGAAGAATTGTTTCACTTTTTTTGTTATACATCTCAATAATGAGAGAAATTACTATCCCACTCGCTACAATAATTAGCGGAATTACATCTAAAAATTCTTGTGTATTGTTAAACATGATTAATCTACGAATAAGATGTCTTCGTCAACCTTTTCTATTTTTAAATAATGTTTATCTTCCAAATATAATGCTAATTTGATATGATTATCAAAATTAAAAACATTTCTATCTTTCTCCACAACAATCAATTTTATAGCATCAAATTTTTTAACTACACTCTTTAAATCAGCATAATCATAAAAATATACATCAGTGAAACTTTCATCTTCTTTTAAATAAATCCCCCTAGAACCAGGAGAAAAATCTGTAATAATATCTGTATTTACAATTACTTTTAAGAAATGTGCCTTAAATGGTAAAATTAATCTGTTCCTGTAATGAAGGCCGTGAAGTTTTTGTTTTAGGGCATTGCTAACAGAAATCATATCCCCTCCTATCTAAAAAATATTAACCATATTACTGCAAATATAGGTATTAAAACTGGAATAGAATACTTAATTATATAGCTGAAAAAGCTAGGCATTTCTATTCCAGCTCTTTCACTTATTGATTTAACCATGAAATTCGGTCCATTACCGATATAAGTCATTGCTCCGAAAAATACAGCAGCGACAGAAATAGCTCTAAGGTAAACGTTGTCCAAGCTAACGAACTGAAGCACATGCATTTTATTTGTTACATCCAGGGAATATTTACCCATCGCTGCACTCAGGAAATTCATGTAAGTAGGAGTGTTATCCAACACTGACGAAAGTGCACCAGTTGACCAATAGAAAACACCCTGGCTTAATTCTTTGCCTAAAATATTAGCTTCGTGAGCAATTAACTGCAAAGCAGGAATCATTGTTGCAAAGATTCCCACAAATAAGTACGCTACTTCTTTAATAGGTTCAAAATCGAATTCATTGGCTTTTAAGGCTTCTTGATCTGCATTCTTGAAAGAAAGGTAAACAACCGAAAACATAATTATCTCCCTGAACCCAAATGGTAATGGACTGAGGCTGGGAATCCAGGGTATAACAGCAGGGTCAATAAACACTGCAATTATAACGATAGCTAAATAAATTAAATTCTTTAATCCTTTAAATTCAATTTTCCCTGTCAGTTCGCTTGTATCTACTTCCTTTTTATTGAATTTCTCGAAGAAATAAAAAACTATTAGGAGCAAGATTAACGCAGGGATCCAAATATACCATACATTATCAATTACCCAAAAAAAAGGCACGCCAGCTAAAAAGCCTAGGAAAAGTGGCGGGTCGCCAATTGGTGTTAGTGCACCACCAACATTACTCACAACAAAAATGAAAAATATTATATGATATGGAGACAGACGTTCTCTGTTCATCTTAATGTATGGCCTTATAAGAAGCATCGAAGCACCGGTTGTTCCAATGATATTTGAAAACACAGCAGCTATTAACAAAAATATAATATTAAAAAGAGGCGTAGCTTCCCTGTCAACTCTAATTAAAATCCCACCGGAGGCAACAAACAATGAACTAAGAAGTGCAATGAACGAAATGTATTCAGCAAATGTGTGAAGAACTGTATGAGAATCTTGAAGGACTGCCAAATAATATATAACCACAACTAAACCTAGAAAAACCGCGACTTTCGGATAATGCTTCTCCCAAAAATGTTTATAAAATAAAGGACCAGTAGCAATCATTATGAGCAAAATTATAAAGGGGAGGATCATATATGTCGCGGGAAGACTGTGAGATACAGATTCTACGGCAGTTTTAGCCTGACTCAATGTATCTGCATTGGAATGCTGTAAAGAAAAAGGAAACGCACTCGCACTAAACAAAAAAAATACGGCGAGTGAGAAAAAACTCTTCTTTCTAAACGAACCGGGCATTAGTACCTTATTATTTTAGTTCTGTTATCTGCTGAACAGAGGTGACTTGATGTACTATTTTTGCAGTGGACTGCTTTGTCATATTCAAGAAAGTACTTGGATAAATTCCAATCCAGAATATGAAAAGTAAAATGGGAATTATTACGGCCAACTCTCTCTTTGTCAGATCCTTCAAATCGTTTAGCTTAGGATTCTTGACTTCTCCAAAAATAAATCTTTGATACCACCATAATAAATATACAGCAGCTAAAATAACTCCTGAGGCAGCAAAGGCGGTGTACCACCAGCTATTAAGAATCGGAGATTTGAATGATCCGATTAGAATCAGAAATTCTCCGACAAATCCGTTAAGTCCTG
Source organism: Ignavibacteriaceae bacterium (assembly GCA_046706145.1). GTDB lineage: Bacteria > Bacteroidota > Ignavibacteria > Ignavibacteriales > Ignavibacteriaceae > JBJKPP01. Next base: position 6,037 of record JBJKPP010000113.1, read on the forward strand.
GTAAACCTAACGAGGACAGGCATGTTATCATTAGTATTACAGAATATATTGGAACTATTTTAGCAATCCCGCCATATTCTGAAATTTCTCTTGTATGAGTTCTTTCATAAACAAACCCAACTAAAAGGAATAAAGCACCAGTTGAAAGGCCATGATTCACCATTTGAATCATAGCACCTTGAACGGCTTCCTGTGTCATTGCAAAAATTCCCAGAACAACAAAGCCCAAATGTGCAACAGAAGAATAAGCAACAAGCTTCTTCATATCTTTCTGGACCATTGCAACAAGTGCACCGTAAATTATTCCAATTATAGCAAGAACTGAAATGTAAGGAGCAAAGGTGATGGCAGCTTGCGGGAATAAAGGGAGACAAAATCTTAAGAGGCCGTATGTTCCCATCTTAAGTAGAATTCCTGCAAGAATAACACTTCCTGCAGTTGGTGCTTGAACGTGTGCGTCCGGGAGCCAAGTGTGTAACGGGAACAAGGGAACCTTTATTGCAAAACTTAGAGCGAAAGCAAGGAACATAAATTCCTGGATAGTTGTTGGCACCTTGGGTCCGACTTTATACAATTCAACAAGGTCTGTAGAAAAATGTCCTAAGATTCCTGATGCATAAACAGCAAGCCAAATTATGGCAACTAACATTAACAAACTGCCAAAAAAAGTGTATAAGAAGAATTTTATTGAAGCATAAACCCTGTTATCTCCGCCCCAAATTCCTATAATGAAATACATAGGGATCAACATCGCTTCCCAGAAAATGTAAAAGAGGAAAAGGTCGAGGGAAACAAAAACACCCAGCATTCCTACTTCCAGCATAAGCATGAAAAACGTAAACTCTTTTACCTTCTTATCTATGCTTTTCCAGCTTGAGAGTAAAGTTAATGGAGTTAAGAAAGTTGTCAGCAAAATCAAGATTAATGAAATGCCGTCAATTCCAACTTTGTAACTTATGTGAAGATTCTCTATCCAGCTAAATTGATGAATTAACTGAAATCCTGAATCGCTCGTATTAAATTCAGATAGGACAATTAGCGAGATTATAAATGTTATTACTGAAACAATAATTCCAAAAATTCTAATGGCTTTTTCATTCTTCGAATTGAAGAATAAAACTATAAGTCCTCCCAGGAAAGGAACCAATAATAAAAACGACAAGATGTAATTATTTTCCATTCTATAAGCTCAAGATTATCCAGAGTAAAGCCGCAACAATTCCCAGCATCATAACTATCGCATAGGATTGAGCAACACCATTTTGTATTTTTCTAATATTTCTTGAAATGACGCCAATTAAAGAAGCGACACCGTTTATAGTTCCATCTATAATTTTCGAATCAGTAAATTTCCACAGCACAGTTTCAGAACCTTTAACTAAAGGTGTTACTACAGCAGCATCGTAAGCTTCATCAACAAAATATTTATTCAGAAGAAGATTGTACGCTCCTTTGAATCTCTTAGCAAATCCTTCAGCAATTTCAGGTTTATTCAAATAAATATATCTTGCAATAAGAAGACCACCAACCCCGAGAATCACAGAAGTAATCATTAAAGTCCATTCTGTTGATAAGCCATAATTGCTGTATTGAGCTAACCTATTTTGCGCATTCTCAAATACTGGTGTCAGCCAATTCTGAAATGCATTACCATGCTCCCCTACGAAAACTTCAGGCAATCCGATAAATCCGCCAATTGCTGCAAGCACAGCAAGGACAATTAAGGGAATAGTCATTACACTTGGTGATTCATGAGGATGCTTGTCATGGCCGAATCTCTCTTTACCTTCAAAGGTTAAATAATGCAATCTAAATATATAGAACGCAGTCAGCAAAGCCGTCACAGCACCAATCACCCAGTAAATAACATTCCCATTCGCAAATGAAAACCAGAGAATTTCGTCTTTACTAAAAAATCCTGAAAATGGCGGAATTCCCGAAATTGCAAGTGATGCGACAAGAAATGTTATAGCCGTTTTAGGCATATATTTTCTAAGTCCACCAAAATGTCTAATGTCTTGTTCTTCATGCATTGAATGTATCACCGAGCCAGCGCATAAGAATAATAATGCTTTAAAGAACGCATGTGTCATAACATGGAAAATTCCCGAAGCAAAAGCTCCTACTCCAAGAGCTAAAAACATGTAGCCAAGTTGACTTATAGTTGAGTAAGCAAGAACTTTTTTGATATCGTTTTGTACAATTCCGATTGTAGCGGCAAAGAATGCAGTTGCAACTCCGATAATTGCTATAACGGTCATTATAGCTGGCGCTGAAGCATACAGAATTGAACACCGGGCAACCATATAAACTCCGGCTGTAACCATTGTAGCAGCATGTATTAAAGCAGAAACAGGTGTCGGACCGGCCATTGCATCCGGCAGCCAAATATAAAGTGGTATCTGTGCTGATTTACCGGTTGCTCCTATAAACAGAAATAATGCAATAAAATTATATACGCTCTGGTTTACATTCATCACCGATGCACGGGAAAATACATCAGTGAAATTTAAGCTGCCAAAAGTGAGAAAGATCAAAAACATTCCGAGAAGAAAACCGAAGTCACCTATTCTGTTTACGATGAATGCTTTCTTAGCAGCATCACCCGTTGTTCCCTTTTCAAATTTTTTATCATACCAAAACCCAATCAGCAAATAAGAGCAGAGGCCTACACCTTCCCAGCCTAAAAATAAGAGGAGAAAATTGTCCGCCATGATAAGATTCATCATCGCAAAGATGAAAAGATTTAGGTAGGAAAAGAATCTCCAGAAACCTTTATCACCGTGCATGTAACCGATTGAGTAAACATGAATTACAAATCCTACTCCTGTTACTATCAGGCCCATTACAATTGAAAGCTGGTCAACCTGATAAGCAACATCTACTTTCAGTCCACCAACATGCAGCCACGTGAACAAATCGACTATGTGCTGTCTTTGGTCAACCGGCAAAGCTAAAGTTTGAAAGAAAGCACCAACTATAATTAAGAACGATAAACCTATTGTTCCGCTTCCAATTATGCCAATAATTTTTTCATTTTTAATCTTGTTCCCGAACAACCCATTTACAGCAAATCCCAGTAGAGGAAGCAGAATAGTTAAATAAATTAGATTTATCATTTTAAACCGTACTAATAATTATTTACCACTTTAAGATATTAACTTCATCAATTCGTAATGTTTGCTTGCTTCTAAACAACGCAATAATAATTGCCAAACCCACTGCAGCTTCAGCAGCTGCTACAGTCATAACAAAAAATACAAACAACTGGCCAACAGAATTTCCAAGATAGGAAGAAAAAGTTATCAAACTGAGGTTGGCAGAGTTTAACATTAATTCAATTGACATAAAAACTATAATGGCATTTCTTCTTGTTAAAACACCTGCTACTCCTGTAACGAAAAGGAAAGCACTGAGTATCAAAAAATAATCAATAGGAATCTTCATTTCTCACTCAAATTTCTTTTTTGCTAAAACTAATGCCCCAATTGTTGCAGCCAATAAAAGAAACCCAGCCGCTTCAAAAGGCAAAATGTAATGTGTAAAAAGCTCGAG
>JBJKPP010000114.1:0-14339 GCA_046706145.1 Ignavibacteriaceae bacterium
AATACAAGAACAAATCAAAAAGTATATTACTAGCCAACCTGAACCAAAACGCAGCGACATGCAAGCGTTGCACGGTATTATTCTGCAACTAATGCCAGAATGTAAATTATGGTACTTGGATGGTAAAAACAGTGAAAATAAAGTAGTTTCTAATCCTAGTATAGGATATGGAATTCAGACCATTAAGTATGCGGATGGAAAAACCAGAGAGTTTTATCAAATTGGTATCAGTGCAAACAAAATCGGAATCTCTGTTTACATACTAGGTATTAAAGATAAGAATTACTTAGCACAGAAATATGGGAAAAAACTCGGGAAGGCGAGTGTGACAGGATATTGTATCAAATTCAAAACACTGAAAGATATAAACATTGATATACTTGAAGCTGCTATACAATACGGGCTTGAGGCATCAATTTGAATAAACAGTACTAAGTTAAATATATTCAAATTTTTTAAAAGGATTCTATAATAATGTCAAAATCAAATCAGATCGAATTGAATACATATGTTAACTATAAAGGAAACTGCAGAGAGGCGTTTGAATTCTATGAGAAACATCTCGGCGGTAAAATTACTATGATGAGCACATTCAAAGATATGCCTGATAGTTCTAAAATCCCGGAGGGACAGAAAAACAAAATTCTTCATGCTCGAATAGAAATTGGCAGTGGAATTTTAATGGGAGCAGATATTCCAAACGCGGAACCGATGCGCAGCGCTTATCTTACTTTAAGTGTTCCGGACGAAGAAGAAACAGAACGAATTTATAATTTACTTTCTGATGGCGGTCAGATATTTATGAAAATGGAAAGAACTTTTTTTGCAAACCGTTTTGCAATGTTAAGGGACAAATTTGGTACAAACTGGATGCTTTTGTGTGAAAATTAAATTAGCATTAAAGTCATTTTGAAAATAGGAAGGAAGATATGAGAAAATTAGTTGTAAATGCTTTTGTAACACTTGACGGTGTTATGCAGGCTCCGGGCGGACCTGAAGAAGATCCCACAGGCAATTTTAAATATGGCGGCTGGTCATTTAATTATTGGGACGAAATGATGGGAAAATCCATGGCAGAGTTTATGGGAAAGCCTTTTGAACTTTTACTTGGAAGAAAAACTTATGAAATTTTTGCTGCTCATTGGCCTTACGTAAAAAATGATCCAACTGCTGATAAGTTCAATGTAACCAAAAAATATGTTGTATCTCGTACAATTAACAAACTTAATTGGAAAAATTCGTTTTTAATAAAAGATAATATCGCTCAAGAAATAAATAAGCTTAAAAAACAAGATGGTCATGAGCTTCAAGTTCACGGCAGCAGCAACCTTGTTAAAACTCTAGTTAATGAAAAACTGGTTGATATGTTTAACATTTGGACTTTCCCGGTTACCGTGGGGAATGGAAAGCAATTGTTTGGTGAAGGTACAAATGCATCTAATCTTAAACTTGTGGATTTAAAGTCTTCGAGTACTGGTGTAATTATATCAACTTATCAACCCGCCGGTGAACTAAAGCTAGGATCATTTGCGTTAGAAAATGAAACTGAGGAAGAGCTTGAAAGACGTAGACAGCTTGCTTCGGAAAAATAAATATTAATAATAATTAAAAAGGAGTAATATCATGTCAAAAATGAATCCGGTTGTACATTTTGAAATGCCCGCTGAAGACAGAAAACGCATGGCAGAATTTTATACTAAGGTATTCGGCTGGCAAACCAAACAACTCGGAGCTGAGATGGGTAATTATGTGGTTGTTTCTACTTGTGAGTTCGATGAAAAAACTATGCGTCCGAAAGAAGCAGGAATGATTAATGGTGGCTTCTATCAAAAATCACCTGATATGGGCAGCCAGCATCCTTCAGTAGTAATTGCTGTAGATAATATTCGTGAATCAATGAAAAAAGTGAAAGACGCAGGCGGAAAAATCTTAGGCGGCGACCCGAAAAATCCTGGCGAACCCGGCGACATCCCGGGTGTAGGATTGTATTGTTCATTCATAGATACTGAAGGTAATAGAGTCAGTATGCTTCAGCCAAGCCAGAGCATGTAATGGGAAGAATATTCTTTGCAATAAACATAACAATAGACGGTTTTGCCGATCATACTGCTGGGATTGCTGACGATGAGCTGCATGATTTTTTCACGAACTATCTAAAAAATATCGATATAGTATTGTTCGGGCGGAAAACTTATGAACTGATGGCGGGGTACTGGCCAAATGCCGATAAAGATCCAAAAAGTACAAGAAGTATGATTGAATTTGCAAATGTTTTCAATCAAATTCCTAAAATCGTTTTTTCTAAAACGCTTAGTAAAGTTGACTGGAATAACACGGAATTGAACAAAGGAGATTTGATTAAAGAAGCAAGAAAGCTGAAAGAAAAGGACGGTAAAAATATCTCGGCAGGAAGTCTTAGTATAGCGGCAGCACTGACTAAATCAAATTTAATTGATGAATATTGGTTTTTAATTCACCCTGTTATCTTAGGCAAAGGCGTAGAACTTTTTGAAGGCCTGGGTGTCAAAACCGATCTTAAACTCTTAGATACAAAAGTTTTTGGCTCAGGTGTTGTAGCACTTCATTACGAAAAGAATAAGTGAGTCTTATGGTAGCAAAAGCCAAGTTCAAAACCGTGGATGAATACATTGAAAGTTTTCCAAAGGATATTCAAGAAAAATTAAGACTGGTGAAAGAAACGATTAGGAAAGTCGTACCTGAAGCGAAAGAAGTTATAAGTTATCAAATACCGGCGTTTAAGCAGAATGGTATTTTAGTCTGGTTTGCTGCATTTAAAAATCATATCGGATTTTTTCCGACTGCAAAGCCAATAGAAGTTTTTAAAAAGGAGTTAAAGGATTACGATACTTCCAAGGGCACTATAAGATTTCCTTTGGACAAAAGGATTCCTTTGGGTCTTATTTCCAAAATTACAAGGTATAGAGTAAGTGAGACTAGAAAAACAAGAAAATAAATTGAAATAATAAATCGTTCATGTGAAGAGAGATATCAAATTACCAGCTGCATCCTCTCATATCAATTTCTAATACATCAATAACTTTGTCATCTTTTGTTATGTAAAGTTTATCGAATAAGTTTATTGTAGGGTCACAGTGAGAAATTACAAGTTCAAGAACAGTTCCTAAAGCTGGTGGTTTCCGGTGTTTTTCATAAATAATTTTTCCGTATTCATCACCGAACCAATCGTATTTCATGTCTGTAAATCCAGGTGTAATAACCTGCGGAACACCGCCATCCTTGTACATACTTTTTAATCCTGCATCAACCGTGACAAAACCTTCTTGATTCATACTAACAACCGTAGTTAATAATCTTAATGCAGGAGCAAACAAACTTGATTTCTTTTTGTCTCCTAACTCAACTGCAAGGTATTCGGCATCCATAAAAAGATATGATCCTACCTGATGTTCAGTAATTTCGGGAATATCACAATCTATTTCAAAAGTACCTGTTCCGGAGGCGCTGAATATCTTAAAATTTTCAACTTTTGATTTCAAAATATTATATACCGGAATTATTTCTTCAAAACTTTTGTACGACGCTTCTTTTCTTTCTTTATAGGCAGCAATATGTTGTAAGTGCCCGGCATAAGCTTGAATTCCGCATAAATTGAGATTCCTTTTTGAAAGAATAAACTCAGCCGTTGCTAAGGCGTTAGATGGTTTCACTCCAGTTCTATTCAAGCCTGCATCTATGTCAAGCAATATGTGTAATGTAAGATTATTCTTTTGTAACTCAGCATTTAGAGCTTCTATAGTTTCCTGGTTATCAACTGTAATCATAAGTGAAGGGCATGTCAATAATATTTCAATTATCCTTCTTATTTCTTTTAATGCAAACGGACCCGTCAAAAGAATTCCTTTTACTCCTGCCTTTGCCAGCACTTCAGCTTCAGAAATTTTGGCAGCGCAAATTCCAATTGCACCGTATTCAATTTGTTTTTTTGCAAGTGTAGTACATTTATGTGTCTTTGCATGCGGGCGTAGCTTTTTACCTTTACTATCCGCAATTGCTTGCATTTTCCTTAAGTTGTTTTCTAGCAGATCCTGGTCCACTATAATACACGGTGTTTCCAGATCAAACTTATTTTCCGTTTTATTTCTCATTTTTCGCTCGCTTTTTAATCTAATCCTCGGCTGAAATATAATTAAAAGTAAGTGGTTTACTGTGCATAAAAAATTTTTTATAAAAACTTAAAAAAAAGACTTGCGTAACCGTTTGGTTTCATTTATATTTGTAACTGTTCGGTTACATAATTAAAGAAAAGAAAATGAGAAGAGATGTTTTTCAAGCAATAGCAGATCCAAATAGAAGGGCTATTTTGGCACTATTAGCCAATCAAAAACTTACACTTAACGGTGTAGCAGAAAGATTCAAAATCAGTCGCCCTGCTGTGTCAAAACACGTCAGAATACTTTCGGAATGCGGTTTAGTCAATATTAAACAAAGCGGACGCGAACGTTACTGTGAGGCAAATTTAGAGAAACTGGAAGAAGTTACTGATTGGGTTGAGAAATATAAACAAATCTGGGAAGCCCGTCTTGATGCTCTTGAGAATTATTTGAACGAATTACAAACTAAGGAGAAAAAACATGACAGAAAAAAGTAATTTTTCAGCGGATACATCAAAGCCGGTAGAGTTAACCATCACTCGTATGTTTAATGCACCGCGTGAACTGGTGTTCAAAGCCTGGACAATTCCGGAAATGATGGCAAAGTGGTGGGGGCCGAAAGGTGTAACGAACCCTACATGTGAGATCGATGCAAAGGTCGGCGGCAAAATTCATATTGTTATGTTAGCGGGCAAAGAATTGGGTCCATTAGCCGGGCAGCGCTGGCCAATGAAAGGAATTTTCAAAGAGGTTAAAGCCCCTGAACGTCTAGTCTTTGTAAACCAGGCTGTTGACGAAGAAGATAATATCCTCATAGATGCTCTCACTACGGTAACATTTGAGGAAGAGAGTGGTAAAACGAAAATGACAATGAAAACTGTTGCAAAAGGTGTTTCCGCTCAAGCTCCAAAAATGCTTGAAGGAATGGAAATGGGATGGAGCCAATCATTTGACAAACTTGCAGAAAGCGTAAGAATATGAATAGGCAAATATATTTGAATGCTTAATGTCGAAGTAAATTAATATACATGAGATTGGAATGAATGGTGAAAATAAAAAGAGCATCATGATTAATAAGTATATTACAAAGGAGACAAATTATGAATGATGAACCAGTAATAATTGAAAGAACTTTTAGTGCACGCATTGAAAAAGTCTGGAAAGCAATTACAGATAAGGACGAAATGGAAAAATGGTATTTTGACCTTGAGGAATTTAACCCTGAAGTAGGATTCGAATTTCAATTTTATGCTGGAGATGAGAAAAAACAATGGCTGCATGTTTGCAAAGTAACCGAAGTGATTCCGGAGAAAAAGCTTACATACAGTTGGAGATATGAAGGTTATACGGGCATTTCTTTTGTCACTTTTGAGCTATTTAACGAAGGAGAAAAGACAAGGTTAAGGTTGACTCATACAGGATTAGAAAGTTTCCCAAGCGATGTTCCTGGATTAAAAAAAGAAAATTTTGTTGCTGGATGGGAAAGTATTATTGGAAGCTCATTAAAACAATTTGTGGAGAAATAAAAGTGAGAAAATTATTTATCTTCGATTTTATAACGTTAGATGGCTTCTTCGAAGGTATTAATCAAGATTTAAGCTGGCATAACATTGAAGCTGAGTTTCAACAGTTCGCTATTGAACAATTAAATACAATTGATCTGCTCTTATTTGGTCGTGTTACTTACGAAATGATGGCCGCTTATTGGACAGCAGAACACGCCAAAACTACAGACCCCATTGTCGTAGGTAAAATGAACTCGACTGCTAAAATAGTTTATTCCAAAACTCTGCAAAAAGCTGAATGGAGTAATTCAGTTCTTGTAAACGAAGTTGTACTTTCAGATATATTAAAACTAAAAACCCAAAATGGAAAGAGCATCGCAATATTAGGAAGCTCAGATTTATCATTAAGTTTTATAAAGTACGATTTGATAGATGAGTACAGGCTTATGATAAATCCCGTTGCTTTAGGTGGCGGTAAACGTTTATTCGAAGGAATTAACAATAAACTAAATCTCAAACTAAAAATTACAAGAGCATTCAAATCTGGAAATGTTCTGTTTTATTATGAACCTGCAAAAATTAAGGAATTGTGATTATGTCGAATAATGGAATAATTAAACTTCTGACAAAAAATAATGGTGCTCTTCTTAGTACATCTTTTTTATTACTTCGCTGTGTAGCAGGGGTAGTTTTATTTTTAGTTGGGGCAGGGAAAGTTTTCGGTTGGTTTGGTGGCTACGGTATGGCAGCCACTATAAAAGGTTATTCCCAAATGGGGTTCTCTACTCTTCTTACTTACTTAAGCAGTTACACAGAACTCATTGGTGGTCTTTTATTTATTATTGGTTTTCTAACAAGGCCTGTTGCCATTGCTGTCATTATAAATATGGTTGTTGCAACTATTGTTATGATGCCCCATGGATTCCTAGGACCAAGCGGTGCATCTTATCCACTCGCATTTCTTATTATTTCTATCTGTATCCTTATTTCTGGCCCAATGTCTTTCAGTATTGATTCACTAATTATGCAAAAACAAAATTACCTTCAGTAGGCAATTTTTTAAATGACTTATCTATAAATAGGCAAGTGCATAATTCATTTTATTTTGATATTTTGAAACCAGTCTTTGCTAAGTCACAATTTTATCAAGCTTAAGATTGCATTCGTATTCACCTGAGAATTACAAAACGTAGAATTTCATTTCAAAATTATTAAGTCGGTGCTGCTATGAAAAAAATAATAAGAAGGGATTTTATTAGAACAGCTTCCACAGCAGCTTTTGCCGCAACCGCCACGGGATTATTAGCAAGTTGTACAAAAGCTACTGATAAAAACGGCTCTGTAGTTGTTTCAAAAAAAACTTATAATTGGAGAATGGTTACAGCCTGGCCTCCACATTTCCCTTTATTGGGAACTTATGCGGATGCTATGGCGGACTGGATTGGAAAAATGTCCGACGGCAGGATGAACATTCATGTTTACGGCGGCGGAGAACTTGTACCGCCGCTTGAAACCTTCGATGCTGTATCACAAGGAGTTTCTGAAATGGGACACGGCGGTGCTTATTATTGGTCGGGTAAAGTTCCGGCCGCACAGTTTTTTTCCAGCGTGCCGTTCGGAATGAACACACAACAATTCAACTCATGGCTTTATGAAGGCGGTGGTCTTCAGCTTTATGAAGAAGTTTATGAGCCTTTTAATATTATTCCCATTCCAGCAGGTAATACGGGAGCACAAATGGGCGGATGGTTCAACAAACAAATAAACTCCATTAGTGATCTTCACGGGTTAAAAATGAGAATAGCAGGACTTGGTGGAAAAGTTATAAAACAAGTCGGTGGAACACCTATCTTAGCACCGGCAGGAGAGCTTTATACTGATTTGGATAGGGGAGTTATTGACGCACTCGAATGGGTTGGTCCTTATCACGATTATTTGCTAGGTTTTAACAAAATTGCAAAATATTATTACTATCCAGGCTGGCAGGAACCTACTGCAGGTATTGAGCTTCTTGTAAATAAAGATGCTTTTAATCAATTGCCCAAAGATCTGCAAATCATAATAAAGACCGCGGGTGCAGCAGCTTCAATTCAAATGCTTTCTGATTTTGAAGCTAAAAATACAGAGTATTATGCCAAACTTAAAAATGAAGAAAAGATAGATTTTAGAAGATTCCCCGATGATGTTCTTGCGGCATTAAAAAAAGCAACAGGAGAAGTACTAAACGATCTTACTTCTTCTGACAAGTTGAGCAAAAAAGTATATGATTCATATAACACTTTCGAGCAAAGTATTACTCAATGGGATTCTATCGTTGGTTCGAATAACCTGGGGTAGTGTTAAGTCATCGTGGCTATTTTATTATAACCTTGGGCAGCCACAAAGCTATTTGAGGGAAAAATATAACTATGCTTAAAGCTATTAGTTGCATTACTACATACGGAATTATTCCTCGATAAAGATGTGATGTTGTTACTCCTTCCGGCGTTACGCCTTTCAAATAGAATATCGAAAATCCAAATGGCGGTGTTAAAAAAGAAGTCTGAAGATTCATCGCAATTAAAATTCCTATCCATAAAAGATCTATATGAAATTGAATAAAGATTGGGGCAACAACAGGAACTACTATAAACGTTATTTCGATAAAATCTATGAAAAATCCGAGTATGAAAATAACCACCATTACCAGAACCAAAAATGAAGTTGGTCTTAAATTTGAAGATTCAATTAAGTTAGCAAGAAAAACATCTCCGTGCATTCCTCTAAAAGTTAATCCGAAAGCAGCCGCTCCAACAAGAATCATAAAAGCCATGCTAGTAAGAGATGTTGTTTTCATCATCACAGCTTTTAAAATATCCAGCGAAAATCTTTTTCTAATAATTGTGAGTATTGTAGCTCCGAACGCTCCTACTGCGGCTGCTTCTGTTGGCGAAGCTATACCTGCGAAAATGGAACCTAAAACTGCAATAATCAGAATAAATGGAAGAAGGAACGCATTAACAATCCTTTTATATTTATCAAAACCTTTAAACTTATCAAGTTCTTCCTGGGGCATTGCGGGAACAGATTTAGGTCTTATGAAAGTTAGTATCACAATCCACACAAAGTAAAGAAAGACTAACAAAAACCCTGGGATAACAGCTCCTATAAAAAGATTTCCAACTGGCACTTCCAGAACGCTGCCCAAGAGAACCAAAATTATACTGGGTGGAATTATTTGTCCCAGCGTTCCACTTGCCATTATTATTCCGCTGGCGGCCCGCGGGTTATATCCGCGTTTTAACATTACAGGGAGACTTAAAACTCCCATAGTTACAACCGAAGCACCCACAATTCCTGTTGAAGCTCCAAGCATTGCTCCGACAACAAGAACCGAAATAGCGAGTCCTCCCTTTAATTTACCGAACAATAATGCCATCGTTTCAAGCAGCTCTTCTGCAATGCCGGATTTTTCAAGCATCACCCCCATATAAATAAAAAGAGGAACGGCAATTAAAACGTAGTTAGACATTATTCCCCAAATTCTGAGTGGGAGAAGATGAAAGAACTCAAACCCAAGTGTTATGAGTCCGAAAATGATAGAAACACCTCCAAGTGTAAAAGCGACGGGGAAGCCCATCAAGAGAAAGATTAAAACCACAATAAAAAAGATAATCGGGAGGTAATCCATATTAATCTTTTTCTCCACCTTTTGTTTTATCTTCTTTAATTGTTATAAAAGATTTGAATGCGAGGGAAATTCCTTCTAACAAAAGAAAAAAGAATGAAACCGGAAGGAAAGCTTTAAGAATATATCTTGCAGGAAGTCCGCCTGGGTCAGGTGAGGTCTCGCGGATTCTTATTGACAGCTCAACAAAATCTTTTGTGGAAAAAATAACGAGGATGCAAAAAGGAATGAGGAAAAATACAGACCCTACTAAATCAATCCATGCTTTTCCCTTTTTGGAAAACTTAGTATAAAAAACATCTACTCTTACATGGTCATCTATCAAAAGTGTATATGCCGCAGCACCGAGAAAGATAACTGCAAATAAATGCCACTCAAGTTCCTGTAAGGCTATACTGCTTTCTTTTAAAAGGTAGCGGGTAAAGACATCAGTACAAACAACTAACACCAAAACAGTAGTAAGCCATGCAACAGCTTTACCAAGTTTTGTGTTTATATTGTCAATTATCCTTATGTATGCCCTGAGATATTTCATAATAACAAATTAATAACTTAGAGAACATAATAAGAAAATTTCAAAAAATTATATAAAGTTTTAACAAACAAACACACAAATTAATTTTGAAGGGGGTAAGGGTTTATGAATTACTTATTCAAGAAAATTTTGCAAGATATAGGATTTTAGTACTAGAGTCTATAATTTGTCAATAATTGATTTACCAACTTATTACGAGGTGATATAATGAGAATTAAGGAATTCATCACTTTGTCTTTTTTATTATTCTTTGCCGTTCCCAGCATTTTTGGTATGGAAAGTAAGAAAGCATCTAGTCCTGAGAAAAAATCAGAATACAACTCAAATAAATCTTACCCAATTAAGGATTTAGTTCAATATGTTAATCCATTTTGCGGTACTGCAGCAGATGGAGATACCTATCCAGGTGCCTCTGCACCTTTTGGTATGATTCAGTGGAGTCCGGATGCAGGTAACAGAAGTGTGCTAGGTGGATATAATTATGAAGATTCGACAATTTATGGTTTTAGCCTTGATCACTTAAGTGGCGCAGGGTGTTACTATGCTGAAAATTTTGCATTTATGCCTTTGTTATCTTCTCAAGATTTGGTACCGCCCAAAAATAGGTACGCATTCAATGTACCTTTTTCTCATTCAAAAGAATCTGCAAAACCCGGTTATTACAGTGTAAAGCTAGATAACGGGATAAAAGTAGAACTAACTGCAACAGAAAGAAGCGGGTTTGGCCGTTTTACTTATCCGAAAAGCGGGGATGTTGTTATGTCAATAAATGCTGCAAGTGATGTTAACGAAGTTACTCTTTCATCAATTCATGTAAACCCTTCTGAAAAATCTGTGAGCGGATCAGTTGTAACAGGGCACTTTTGCGGGGGAGGAGATATTACAGTTGTTTATTTTTATGCTATTTTTAATAAACCTTTTGCTTCCTTTAGTACCTGGAAAGGGGAGCATTTGCTTAAAAATACGACCAGCGCTTCCGGAACAGCTTCAGGAGCTTTCTTGGTGTTTAATTTGAATGACGATCATACTTTATTAGCTAAAGTGGGCATGTCTTACGTTAGTGCTGCAAACGCAAAAGCAAATCTTGAAGCTGAAAATTCAACTTCTGAATTTACCTCGAAGGACTTTGACAAAGAAGTAGAAGTAGAAAGTAACAAATGGAATTTGAGATTAAATAAAATCCAGGTAAGTGGCGGAACAGAGAGTGAGATGAAGACTTTCTATACTATGATGTATCATACTATGCTTGGACCAACAATATGTTCGGATGTCAATGGACAATATATGGGATATGACGGCAATATTCATACTACAAAGGATGGAAGAGTGCAATATGCAAACTTTTCAGGCTGGGATATTTATAGAAGCGAATGTCAGTTTCTTGCAATGATAGCTCCGAAAGATGCAAGCGACATGGCGCAGTCTTTACTTATTGATTATCAACAAGGAGGAGCTTTCCCGAGATGGGGCGTACCGAATATGGACAGTGGTGTCATGATGGGCGATCCTGCAGCTCCTATAATTGCGGACTTTTATGCATTCGGTGCAAGAAATTTTGATACAAAAGAAGCGCTTGCAGGTTTAGTAAAAGCAGCTACTGATCCATCTGTAAGAGCTCCGCGTTCTCATACGCGTGAGAGAGATGCACTGGCTGATTATCTTAAGCTTGGCTATGTTCCTGAACACCAAAGAGGCGGATATGGAAATGTTTCAATGACCTTGGAATATGCCTCTGCAGATTTTGGTCTTTCTCAGTTTGCAAAATCACTAGGAGACGAGTCCAATTACGTGAAGTTATTGGATCAGGCTCAAAATTGGCAGAACTTGTGGAACCCGAAAACAGGTTTTCTTCAAATGAGAAAACGTGACGGCTCCTGGGCACAGGGCGTAGCAGATAGTCTTGAATCTTATGATGGCGACCAGGCATACGTAGAAGGAACTGCAGAACAATATGTCTGGATGGTACCCTTTAATCTAAAAAAGTTAGCCGAGTTAATGGGGGGCGAAGAACCAGCCTCAAAAAGACTTGATACTTTTTTTACAAAACTTAATGCAGGTACGGATTCCCGATATGCTTATATGGGAAACGAGCCTTGCCTAGAAACTCCATGGATATACGATTTCCTTGGGAAACCATACAGAACACAGAAAGTTGTGCGTGAAATAACGGACCAATTATTCTCGTCTAAGCCTTTGGGTTTTCCAGGGAATGATGACCTGGGTGAAATGTCTTCATGGTATATCTTTAGTGTATTAGGAATGTATCCGGAACTTCCGGGTTCTGACATTCTTGTGCTGGGAAGTCCTTTATTCCCGAAAGCAGTTTTACATTTAGAAAATGGAGATATCACTATTGAAGCTAAGAATGCAGGGAAAGATAATCCTTATGTACAAAGCTTAAAGGTTAATAATAAAGATTGGAATAAGCCATGGATAAGTTATAAGGAAATTAAAGATGGCGGAAATTTAGCTTATGATTTAGGTTCTGCTCCTAATACAAAATGGGGGAGCAGTGCTGACGATGCTCCGCCGTCCTATTCTGCGGTTAAATAAGAAACTTAGGACAGTTATTGCGGTATTATTAATGATACCTGAAAAATCCTCTCCAATGGAGGGGATTTAAGGGGTGCGTCAAACATTGAGATTATAATATCTTTCAGCATGTACTGCCTGCTAGAACAAGATTGTTTTAAGATGGTGAAATGATTCCAAACATGTTACCTTCAGTGTCGTATGCTAAAGTAACATATCCGAATTTACCTACCGAGATTTTACTCCTGAAGACTTTACCGCCTGCTTTTTCAATTCTTTTCTCTTCAACTGAACAATCATCGCTTCTAAAATAGAGCAATACGTTATTGCCGCCTGCTTTAACACCATCAATTTTCATTAATGTACCTGTTGTACCATCACTATTCATGTCGTTTGGGAAAGCCAGCATTTCCATTGAATGTTCTGTCTTTGGAAGGGGAATCTTTTCTAGTTTAATTTCAAATACGGTTTCATAAAACTTTTGTGCTCTTTTAAGGTCATCAATGTAAATCTCAAACCAGACTACAGGGTTTCTCATTTTTTACTCCGGCTTTTATTTAAAATTCTCAATCAATTTTATAATTAATTAAAAGAATGCTCATTAATGTGAGAAAAAATATAAATTAATGGTATGTTTTCAAAAGATGCCATGCTTTTAGTCAGCAGATGTCCTGCAGAACAAAGTGTTTTAAATAAAACAAGGCGAACATTAATAGATCGTCTAATCTATAAGTTGTGACTTTGATGTTTTTATTGAACCTTGTTTAAGAAAGTTACAACAGGCGCGCCAATTACCCCGGCTTTCTTAATATCTTCCTGCCTTTTGGCGTCGCTCATTATTATATCATATAGTTCTACTTTCGGAGCTTCAAAAATTAGAGTTACATCATTGGGGTTTTTAACTGATCTGTAAATACCAACTACTTTTATTCCCGCTTTTGTAAGATTGGGTACATCAGTATCAAATATTTTTTTCCATGCTGTAAACTCTTTAACTTGATGCTGGATAATAGCTATTACCATATGATTACCTTTCTAATTTGAACTTTATAATTTGATGTTTCAATTTCACCACGTTTTCTAAAGTGGTTTTTCTTCTCCACGTTCTAAGCTAATTTAAATATAAATTTTAAACAAGTTATCCTAAATTTCACATCATTAATAAATAAAAACCCTCTCCAGTTTGACGGCCTTCCTGCTAGGTGTTGTGAGATGATGGCGGAG
This sequence comes from Ignavibacteriaceae bacterium, assembly GCA_046706145.1. GTDB lineage: Bacteria > Bacteroidota > Ignavibacteria > Ignavibacteriales > Ignavibacteriaceae > JBJKPP01. Next base: position 13,597 of record JBJKPP010000114.1, read on the forward strand.
AGGATAGAGAAGTGGGTTTCCCAGGAAGTCACAGCCGCAACGTGACTGAATAAAGTTCCTCTTTTTAGTTTACCTTCCGAAGGCATGATTTACCAGCCTTCCTGCCCGGCTCTGATCTGATGGCTGGTTACCTCTGGCTTGGCAGCTAAATTGTTTTCGTAAAGAGGCGCAGTTACGTACTGTGTATTTTTGTTAAAAGCCAGTCTTTTAGGTTTGTTCATTATCCCTAAAAGACTCTTTAGCTCAATTAACCAAATAAAGGTAATCGGGCAGTTTAACAGGGATGCCCTTATATTTTCCAGTCACATCACTTTCTTGATCGCCAACGTCCATCACAATATGATATCCATTTTTGTCCAGTTTTGTCCTTTCCATTTCCTTAAATGTTTTATCTGATTGATATGCATGAGTAGTATCCATACAAATCAAAGTATCAAACTTATCGTATCCGGCTTTTTTCAAATTTATGTAAGTAGCTTGATAAAAATTTACATTTCGACCTGTTAGAAAGACAACATGCATCCCCTTTTGTAAACAGAATTTATACAATTTGTATGTTTGATCAATAGGATCATCGTCACTCTTGTAAACGTGCAGTTCCCATAAGTCTTGTCTATATCCGAAGCCGAGGCTGCTTATGAACTTGTAATTTGACAGTGCTGTTTCATCAACGTCAAAAATTATAGTTGACATAGGGTCTAATTTGATTTTGTCCAGCGCGTGCTCAGCTCCTAATATTTTAT
>JBJKPP010000115.1:0-7654 GCA_046706145.1 Ignavibacteriaceae bacterium
TTTATAGCTTTATCAATTATGCTGACCAAAAGGTCCTTATGCCTATTCCAATTCCAATGGCTGTCGAAGATTTTCTGCAAATGGCTTAAATGTTCAGCAGCTGCTTTGTTGGCAATTCTTTGCATCCTGGAATCTATCGATGTATAAATATTAAGACCATCTTTGTATAGATTCAAACCGTTTTTCTCAGCAATTTCTTCAAGTTTTGGTCTAATATATTCCATAAAATAAGGAGCGATGGAATTCGTTCGGCCAATTTTATCAGAAGCCAGTCTGATCGGCTGTTCTTTTAATTTTTCATAATCGGCTTCACTTAGATATCCTGCCACAACCATATTGTGCATCACCAAATTTCTTCTCTGAATTGCATGATCGTAATGCCTTATGGGATCGTAATATTCCGGTGATTTCAACATTGCGACAAATAGTGCTGCTTCAGGCAGAGTAAGATCCTTGGCGCTTTTATTGAAATATATCCTGGCTGCTGACTCTATTCCATATGCACTTCGCCCAAAATACGAGACATTGAAATACATTTGAAGTATTTCATTTTTAGTAAACGTCTTTTCTATTTGTACCGCACTTATCCATTCCCTTATTTTTCTAACACCTGTTTCAAAAATATTTTCGTGCCTTGATTTTAAGCTGTACAAATTTTTTGCAAGCTGCTGCGTAATTGTGCTTGCTCCTTCCCTCGAAAATGTAAAGATATCCTTGACCATTGCTTTGGCAACTCTTTCGAGGTTTACTCCCCAATGGTGATAAAAATCTCTATCTTCAGTTGAGATCAATGCGGTAACCAAATAATGCGGGAGGCTGTCAATTTCAGTTTCTGTCCTGTTCTGAATAAAAAATTGACCAATTATTTCTCCATCCACCGAATATACATTGCTTGCAAGCTGAGGTTTTGGATTTTCTAATTCTTCTAATGACGGCACACCTTCAATTACATAGATAGAAAATGCTATAAATAAAATAATAGCAATACCCCATCCCCATTTTTTATTCAAGTTCAAATTCAAATTAGAAAACAAATCCTTCTTTTGTTTTCTCTTTTTGGGGTTTTTGAAATATTCGTCTAATTCAGAGTCGGAAATTTTGTTTTTACTCATCTTATTCCCAATCTACAATTTCAAATTTGTCATCGTTAAAAATACCATAACAAGGATTATCTATCCAAGAGCCTAAATTAATATAGTAGCCATTTTTATATGGTTGAAACATTTTTTGATGAAGATGTCCAAAAATAACAAAATCAAAACCTTGATCTATTTTATTCTTAGCGGTATCAAACAATCCATCAGTTTCGCCATAATCCTTTTTTGCAGTATAATCTCTGCTTTTCTTGCTTGTACCACTCGCAATCTTAATCCCAAGATCGGGGTGAACCAAAGAGTATAGTTTTTGAAGAGATTTGTTTCTGAGGATTTTTTTCAAAATAAGATAACCATAATCATTTTTTACCAGTCCGTCTCCATGCGCAATGAAAAATCTTTTTCCATTAAGCTTAACATCTAACGAATCATAATACAATCTTGTTCCAATTTCCCTCACAAAAAAGTCCTTGTGCATAAAATCATGATTTCCAATTAAATAATGAACAACAACACCATTCTCAACTAAATCCTGTAAAGCCGTCAAAGTTCGAAAGAATCCTTTTTGATAAACTCTACTGTACTCGAACCAATAATCAAAAAGGTCGCCGACAATAAATACTTCATCGGCTGAATCTTTCATAAAATTCAGAAGCCGAACGAGAAGTCTCTCTTTACTTTTTTCTTCCTCCTTAGACCTCAAGCCCAAATGTATATCTGAAATAAAGAAATATTTCTTATTCACTAATCCCTATTTTCAAATTATTTATGAAAGATTGAAAAGAAAAGATACAAATTTAGTTATTTTTTTTCTTCTACATTCACTAAAAGCCATGAATGTGGATCCAGAACTACGTCGGTTGGCTTACCTTTTACTGCGATTGCGAGAGTAGTATCGTGTGACGTGATATAATATCTACCAGATGTTGAATAATTATTTTTGCCCTTCAATTCTATCTCTATAGGAAAATAGTAAGTATCATAGCCGGATTGCGTTTGCTGCAGATCAACAAAAACTGTATCAACCGGAACGCCGCTCTTTATCCTCCAATTATACTGCAAATCTAAATCACCCGTTCCTTTGAAAACCCATTCGTTAAAAAATTTATCCAGATTTTGTCCAGATACTTTATTACAAATATTTTCAAAGTCGTAAGTAGAAGCGTTTTTGTACTTATAGGTATTATAATAAGTTCTCAAGATTTTAAAGAAAGTTGAATCGCCAACCTCCCATCTCAGCATATGCAACACCCAGGCTCCTTTATCATAAACTGTAGTATTAAAAAGGCTTGTTGGATTATATAATGTTCCGCTAAAATCGTCTTCAAAATCACTTCTCATAGTTGATTCAAGTGCGCGTTTATCCGAAAGATGTTCATAATATAAGGCTTCACAATATGTGGCAAATCCTTCATTTAGCCAAATATCTTTCCATGATTTCAAGCCAACTGCATCACCAAACCAATGATGAGATAACTCATGCACATAAATATCTTTAAAGAAATTTTTGCCGCCTACAAAATTTGCACCTATTCCAGTTATTGTTTGGTTTTCCATCGCGCCTGCCGACCATAAAAACTCAGCAACACCATATTTTTCTTTAATGAAGGGATATTCGCCGAAAGTTTTTGCAAAAAAATCTATCATCTGAGCATGACCGCTAAAATCTATTTTTGCAGCTTTTAATTGCTGAGGAAAAGCATAGTAATAAATTGTCATTGTGTCGGATTTATCTTGCGATACATATTTTTCTGTAAAGCGGTCATAGTCCGCGGAGTAAAGCGCTATTAGGTAGGTAGAAATCGGATAAATTGTTTTCCAGTGGTACGTTTTTCTGCTTCCATTAATAGTTGAGTCAACCAATATTCCATTCGAAACAGAAACGTCGGAGGTGTCATTAGTAATCTCCATATCCATTAATGCTTTATCTGTTGGAAGATCATTGCAAGGAAACCACGTTGATGCGTAATTTGGTTCACTAAGATTATAAACGACACTTTTCCCCTTATACTTACCAAAAATGAGGCCGCCAAAACCTTCTCTTTGAGGTTTTCCTTCATAAACGATTTCCACTTTGAAAGAGTCTTTCAATGCTTGAGCCAAAGGAATAACTAGCTTTGTTTTCTTAGGGAAAAAGTAATCGCTGTTTTGGTCGTTAACCTTTAATTCGAGAATTTGCATATTGTCATAAAAATTCAAATCGATTTCATGTAAGTCATTTGATAATAACTTGCCCTTAATGATGACATCTCCTTTTATTTTTTGTTCTTTAGTATTTAAGTCAATTTCGATGTTGTAATGAGTCACGTCTATTTTATGCTGGTCAGCGCTGATATAATTATCGTTGTAATGAATTTCTGCCATCGATTTGAACTGGTTAGCAATCTGCTGTTTCGAAGTGTTAACCAATTGAACTGTGCTGCTTAATGGAGAATAAGAAATGTAAAAGCTTAATGCGATTAGTCCTAAAATAGTTAGAGTCAAGAGTATATTTGTTTTACCTTTGGACATTCGTTATTTTTTTTCATTTTTAAATGTAAGCAATATATAATTTCAAAAGAAAAGAAACATAAATCTTACTGAACATTTGCCTGTTAGCTTTCATATAAATATATTTAATACAAGGAGTAAATGATATGATCTTTCCCGGTTCCTCGATTTTGAGAGACACTACGACAATGCTGCTTGCCGGTGGCCAGGGTGAAAGACTTCACCCTCTTACTGCTTACCGAACAAAACCTTCCGTGCCATTTGGTGGAAAATATAGGATAATAGATTTTGCACTTTCAAACTGTCTAAACTCGGGTCTGAGAAAGATTTACGTATTAACTCAATATAAGTCGGAATCTTTAAACGAACATCTTCTTGAAGCATGGACTATATTTAATCCAGAACTGGGAGAATTTATATATTCCGTTCCTCCTCAGCGAAAAATGAACAATGAATGGTATTTAGGAACCTCAAATGCTATTTATCAGAATCTTAATTTATTTTCTGCAGAAAGAAAAGTAAAATGGGTTTTGGTACTTAGCGGTGATCACATTTATAAAATGGATTACCTAAAAATGCTCCAATTCCATGTTGACGAAAAAGCCGACCTTTCGATGGCATGTATAGATATACCTAAAGAAGAAGCAAACAGATTTGGAATTGTTGAAGTAGATAAAAATTATCGTATAGAGTCTTTTGTAGAAAAACCTCTTAACCCTCCTGAGATACCTGACAACCCGGGCCGTTGTTTTGTAAATATGGGAATTTATGTGTTCAATGCGGACATGCTGAGAAATGTTTTGATGGAAATGGAAACAAAAAAATTAAAGTCACACGATTTTGGACACGATGTTATACCCTATATGGTAAAATCAAAAAATAATATTATGGCTTACAAATTCCTGGATGAGAATAAGAAGTCAAAACCATATTGGAAGGATATAGGAACTATCGATAGTTATTATGAATCTTCTATGGATTTGATCTCCGTTACTCCGGAATTTAACTTGTATGATCAGAATTGGCCCATTAGAACCTACCAGTATCAATATCCTCCGGCTAAGACTGTTTCTCATGAGGCTGAAAGAGTCGGAAGGTCGCTTAATTCTTTAATCTGTGATGGCTCTGTTGTTTCCGGAGGTCTCGTAGAAAAATCCCTCATTGGACCGAATGTCCGCGTTAACAGTTATTCTTACGTTACCGAATCAATTATTATGAATAATTGCAACATCGGAAGACATGCAAAAGTTAGAAGAGCCATAATTGACAAGAATGTAAAGGTTCCAGAAGGCTACGAAATTGGCTTCGATCTAGATAAGGATAGAAAGAAATTTATCGTTAGCGAGAATGGGATTGTAATCTTAGCAAAAAACCAGGTGCTCTAAACACTTTTGTCCTTCGATTTTATATTTATCTAAACTCTCCTTTCTATTATTTTATGAGATACAATCATATTATTTTTGAATATGAAACAGGATTTGGAAACAAAATTAAAGAATCTTCCCAATTCGCCGGGAGTTTATCAATTCTTCAATGAAAAGAGAAAAGTTATATATGTTGGGAAAGCAAGAAATCTCAAAAATAGGGTAAAAACTTATTTCCAATCACAGTTAGACTCTCCTAAAACCTCAGCGCTTGTAAGTAAAATTTCAGACTTGGAATTGATTGTCACAGATACTGAGATTGAAGCCCTCGTCTTAGAAAATAATCTAATCAAAAAGTTTAAACCCCGCTATAATATAAATTTAAAAGATGATAAGTCTTTCCCATTTATTAAAGTTACAAATGAACCATTTCCCAGGGTATTTCCGACCAGAAGAGTAATTAGAGACGGTTCAAAGTATTATGGTCCTTATACAAGTGTGAAAGATATGAAATCTGCTCTACGACTAATAAACCAAACTTTCAGAATAAGAAGCTGCAGACTGGATATTACGGAAGAGGCTGTTAAGAATAAAAAATTCAAAGTTTGTCTCGATTATCATATTAAAAAATGCGATGGACCATGTGAAGGATTAATTTCAAGAATACATTACAATGAAATGGTAGGTCAGGTTGTTAAAGTTTTGAAGGGTAAAACCGACGATTTAATTGAAGAGCTAAAGACTAAGATGAACAAATCCGTGGAAGACCTTAACTATGAACAGGCTGCCGAATTAAGAGACAAAATTGTTCAGCTTCAAATTTTCTCTTCTAAACAAAAAGTAGTCAGCGACGACTTTATCGATAGAGATGTATTTGCAATAGCTTATGAAGGTAAAGAAGCATCGTGTTCAATTTTGAATATAAGAAATGGTAAATTGGTTGGGAAAAAACAGCTTCGGCTTTCCGTTGAAACAGGTAATGAACTAAACGATATTTATTATGCTACAATTAAGTTTTATTTCAATGAACCTACAGATATTCCGAAAGAAGTTGTAACAGAAGTTGAACCAACGGACATGGAAACACTGGAACAGTGGCTTAGTTCCCGCATGGCGATCAATTCCGATAAAGAAAATAAGAAAGTAAAGATAGTCGTTCCTCAAAGAGGGGGACTTAGGTCGCTTGTTAAGATGAGTAAAGAAAATTCTTTATTGCAGCTCAAAGAGATTCAACTCCAAAAGATGAAGAATCAAGGGACGGTTCCCTACTCTCTCTCAGCTTTGCAAAGAGATTTAAGACTAAAAAACCTGCCCAGAAAAATTGAATGCTTTGATATTTCAAATCTGCAGGGAACCGATTCAGTTGCAAGCATGGTGGTTTTTGAAGACGGTAAACCAAAGAAAAGTCTTTACAGGAAATTTATTATAAAAGATGTTATCGGTCCTAATGATTTTTTGAGCATGAGAGAAGTCATACAAAGAAGATATTCTAAAGTTATAGATGGTTCAGAAAAATTACCGGATTTAATAATGGTTGACGGCGGAAAAGGACAGCTTTCCAGCGCTGTAAAAGTTTTGGATGATTTGGGGATAAAAGACTATAATATTATAGGGCTGGCAAAAAGATTGGAAGAAGTATTCTTTCCTGGTGAATCTGATCCTGCCAACATTCCCAAAACTTCATCCGGATTAAAACTATTGCAGCAAGTTAGGAACGAAGCTCATAGATTTGCTATTACTTTTCATAGAAAAAGAAGAAGTAAAAGAACTATCCAGACTGAATTGACGGAAATTAAAGGAATTGGGAAAGCAACTGCAAGTACACTTCTAAAAAATCTTGGCAGTATAGAGGATATAAAGAAAACAGATAAAAATAAAATAACAGAGTTGATTGGTAAACATAAAGCCGAGCTGCTCTTTGATTATTTTGAAAAATCAGAAGATGATGAATAAGATATTTCAAGGCATATATCTTCTTCATTTGTGACAATCACAAAATTTATTATCCATCAATAACCAAAAAATAACCACGATATCTATTGTTAAAACCATTAAAAGTGTTATTTTATGCTCTTGAAATATAATATTTCATCTCAAAATTGATGAAAAGGGAATAAAATTGAGAGCTATAATAATAACATCGCTTTTACTTGCTGGCGTATTTATCCTGCAAAGCTGTCAGCCTCAAGCAAAACATCAAATACAAAAACCACAAAAATTAACAGTAGAGAATCTAAGAAGACTTGTTTCAGAAGGATTGGACGGAAGCAAAACTGCTAAAGATTCCCTGTCTGGTTTATTCGATCTTTCTGAAGGCGCGGGGAAATACAACGACCTAGAAGTGAATAATATTAGTCTTAACAATGGCAAAAATGATTTTTATGTTCTGCTTGAATACCCAAATCCTCTTTACAATAAATTGGCTTTTTATGGTGAAGATCTGAAGTGTTTCCTTATTGATAGATCACTGACAGGAAACATTAAAGTAAGACCTTTTCAAAATAACGGACAAAACTACTTAGAAGTAAACGAAGGATTTCGGGCTAAAGACATTTATCAACTTAATAGAACTTCTTTCTACCTGTTATCTGATACAAGTGCCTCGCTCGTTTTTAGAACTTTTACAAAAATAGTTGACCCTTATTTAGACTATTCTCAAAAAATTATCACTTTTACTCCCGATACAATCAAAACCAAAATAAATTC
>JBJKPP010000116.1:0-4387 GCA_046706145.1 Ignavibacteriaceae bacterium
TAAGTGATTTACTTCTTAGCCCCATACTACTCAGAGCTATTGAAAGAAGAGAGACTGAAACCTGCTCTCCTGTAGTTAATAGCATATCCATTTCGCGTGCGTCTGGGTTATCTGTAATTTCCTTGGCAAGCTTAATAAGATTGTCTGTAGTTTTTCCCATCGCTGAGACGACTACTATTACTTTGTACCCGGAGCTCACTTTTAGCGATATTTTTTTTGCAACATTTTTTATCTTTTCCGTATCTGCGACGGAACTCCCGCCATATTTCTGAGCTACAATATTCAATTTTGTCCCTGCTATAATTTTCTCAATTCATTTACCAATTGTGTTTTTTGTTCGGTTTTTTTGTCAACATCTTTTAACTTTTTTGCTGGAACACCTGCAACCACAGTAAAATCCTTAACGTCCGCAACTACCACAGAACCTGCAGCAACTACGGCACCGTTGCCAACTTTAACACCTTCTAGAATTACTGCATTTGCCCCTATTAAGACATTATTTCCAATTCTGACCGGTTCCGCACTTGGGGGTTCAACAACTCCAGCTATTACTGCTCCAGCACCAATGTGGCAATTGTCACCGATAACTGCTCTTCCGCCGACAACAACATTCATATCAATCATAGTCTTCTTACCAATAACAGCTCCAATGTTTATTACAGCTCCCATCATAATCACGCAATTATCTCCAATCTCAACTAAATCTCTAATAACTGCGCCAGGTTCTATTCTAGCATTATATTTAGAGATGTCTGCTAATGGAACAGCAGAATTTCTTCTGTCTATTTCAATCTTGTGATACTGAATGTGAGATTTATTAACTTCCAATAATTTTTCCCAGATTTTATATTCGCAGAATAGAATTCCAAAATCATTATTTCCGAAGAATTCACAATCTACAAAATCGATTTTATCAAGTTCACCCTTTAAATAAACTTTAACAGGAGTCTTCCTGGTTGAGTTTGCTATATAATTTATAATTTCGTAGGAATCCATTAGTTTAAAATTTAGCTGTTTGAAAAAACATCCTGAATACTATAAAACCCCTTATTTTTATTTATTATAAAATCTGCAGATTTTAAGACACCTTCAGCAAAAGTTCTTCTCGAAGTTGCATTATGGGTTACAGAAATAACTTCACCCAGACCGCCAAATGAAACAGTATGTTCTCCAGCTATATTTCCCAATCTTAAAGAAGATATATTTACATCTTTTGCCAGTGTATTTTTAATCATAATTGCTGTTCCTGAAGGTTTGTCCTTTTTGAAACGGTGATGCGTTTCTGAGATTTCAACGTCCCAATTCTTTAGATTTTTATTTAATAGTTCAGTGCATTTTAGTAGCAAGAATATTCCAATAGAAAAATTATAGCTCTGTACTATTGGTATCTTTTCAGCAGTCTTTTTTATCTTGTCAATTTGTTCTGCGTTAAAACCGGTAGTGCCAATAATGAGAGGAGAATTAAATTCAATAGCATAACTTAGACTTTTCTCTAAAACTTGAGGTAAAGAGAAATCTATTAACAATTTTGGGTTTTCTTCTTTCCATTCTCCGTCAATATCAAATTTAAAGACGAGCTTATTGTTGTTTTCGGCCATCAATGAAGTAATCTCTTTACCCATTTTGCCGGAGGCGCCAATCATTCCATACTTAATATTTTTCATAAACCTTATTTTTCAATTTTTCCATTTCAGATTTAATTAAATTTATAGAATTTGGCGATATTGATGTGAGGGGCAGCCTTAAAATATTTTTGCAGAGACCCAACTGACTAACAGCGAATTTCACTGGTTCCGGGTTAGTTTCTACAAAAAGGAGATTCATCATTTTCATAAGTTCATTATTTATCTCACGTGCTAGTTTTAAATCTTCATTTAATAGGGCTTTTGTTAAGTTGACGCATTCTTTAGGGTAAACATTTGAAAGAACAGATATTACTCCTTTTCCACCCAAAGCTATTAAGGGAAACGCCTGGTCATCATTTCCTGAATATACAAGAAAGTCATCTGGCTTCATGGATATTAACTTTGCAATTTGAGAAATATCTCCGCTCGCTTCTTTTATGCCGATTACATTTGGGCATGACTGATGTATCTTTAACGCTGTTTCCGGCAGAACATTCATAGAAGTTCTACTGGGAACGTTATAAAGAATTATTGGAAGAGAAGTTTTTTCAGCAATAAATTTATAATGCTCAACTAAGCTGCTCTGGGTGCCTTTATTGTAATAAGGATTTACGATTAAAAGTCCGTCTGCTTTTAATTCTTCTGCAATTTTGTTTAGTTCGACAACTTTTTTCGTATCATTAGTTCCTGTTCCAACGATAACAGGAATCTTCCCGTTAGTCTCAGTTACAACCAATTCGATAATTTTCTTCCTTTCATCAATGCTGATGGTTGGTGCTTCACCGGTTGTCCCAAGTACGACTAATGCATTCACTCCATTCTCAATCTGGAAGCCGACGAATTTTTTAAGCGAATTAAAATCAACATTCAATTCTTCATCGAATGGAGTAATTATGGCAGTTGCTGTTCCTTCAAACAAAGTAACCTCCTATTCAAAAAAAAACCGACCCTCATTTGAAGCCGGTTTTAAGTTTAAATGACATTTTTGACCGCTTCAACCCTCGGGTTTAAAAATTGGCTTCTCGTTCTTCTTACACTTGAGCACGATTAGCTTATAAAGGTTATATTTAAAAATATTATTTTGCATATTTCTTGACAAAAGTAATATTTAATTTTGCGTTTGTCAATATAAAATATACAGTAAAAATATTTTGTGCCGCTTCTAACTTTGGCGGCTATTAATTTTTATTAAGGAGAAAATGAATTGAAGATTGGTCTTGTGCAATACAATCCAGTTTGGGAAAACAAAATTGAAAACATGAAGATAATTGATTCTATGATGGACAACGATTTTAAAAATGTTGACCTCTTAATATTTCCTGAGATGACTCTCACTGGATTCACAATGAAAGCTGAAAAATTTTGTGAAGATTTACATGGTGAGTCAGTCAACTACTTCTCTGAATTGGCTCAAAAATTTAGAACTAAGATTTTGGTAGGATTTATTCTAAAAGAAGGAGATGAATTTTATAATGTTTTAGCATATATTAATGAAAAAGCTGAAATTGAAAGCATATATAAGAAAACCCATCCTTTTTCATATTCATCCGAAAATAAACATTATAAAAGAGGAGAAGAAGCCGTAGCTACAAAAATTGGCCATTGGTCAACTGGACTTGCTGTTTGTTATGACCTAAGATTTCCTGAGTTGTATAGAAATTATGCAAAACTGAAATCTGAATTAGTAGTTACAATAGCGAACTGGCCGGATACAAGGACTGAACATTGGAAGATTCTGTTGAGGGCCCGCGCAATTGAAAATCAGTGTTATTCTGTAGGTGTAAATAGAGTAGGGGACGACCCGAAACTACATTATAATGGTTACAGCAGTGTTTATGACCCGATGGGTAATGAAATTGTTTCAGTAAAAGATAGAGAAGAAATAATCTATTGTGATTTAGAAAAAGAGATAGTTAAGGAAACTAGAGAAAAACTCCCATTCCTGAATGACATGCACATGATATGATGTAATTAATTCTCCGCTTCTTCCTGATTTATTAATCCATAAACCAATGCTGCTAAAGCGCCTCCTCCAAACGGTCCAACCAGATAAAGGAGTATGAATTGTATTGAAGAACCGCCTGTGAAAGAATCCATCAACATAGGGCCGAGATAGACCGCAGGATTGAAAACTCCACCGGTAATCGGACCTACCGAGAAGATCCCCGCTGCTACTGCAGAGCCAATAGCAATACCATAAGCGTAATTCTTTTGTGAGGTTCTCTTAGACATAAATGCAAGGGCTGCCATACATATAACAAATGTAAAAAGTAATTCAAGCAGCATGCATTTCCATAATTCTACACCTTCTGCAGGCGAAGGATAAAAACTCTTTTCTTGAATAATGTAATAAATAAATGCAGCGGCGAATGCTCCCAAAAATTGAGAAACCCAATATCCCCAAACATATTTCGATTCTATCTTTCCCCTAAACCATGCAGCTAAGGTAACTGCCGGATTGTAATGTGCACCGGATATATTTTCACCAACATATATTAAAGCTACTATTATAATACCTACGGCAAGCGGATTTCCGGAAAAACCTAAAACCAGAACCCAAAACATCGTACCGGTAAATTCCATTATGTAGTTTTTCATCAGGAATTTCCCTACTTAACATATTTTTATTTCCTGTCTGCCGAAACGGTAATGCAGGCAGGTTGATAACTTAGCTTTTTATTTTCTAAATTGCAATTTGAATATTCTATTAACAAATAATTAGGCTGACAATATATGTTTGAGATAAAAAGAACAGTTTACTT
>JBJKPP010000117.1:0-5616 GCA_046706145.1 Ignavibacteriaceae bacterium
CAAATTGCAATCTTTCAAAAGAAGAAAGTTTTTGCTTTTACCCGACCAGGAGATACCAAAGCACAAGAATTTGCAAAAAGATTAGGAGCGTACTGGGCAGGTGATTCGAATCAAGCCCCACCGGAAAAACTTGATGCCGCTCTAATTTTTGCACCGGTGGGAGCATTGATTCCTGAAGCACTAAAACATTCAAACAAAGGTGCTTCAATAGTGAGCGGTGGAATTCATATGAGCGATATACCATCATTTCCATATAAAATTCTCTGGGAAGAAAGAATTATTCGCTCCGTTGCTAATTTGACAAGAAAAGATGGTGAAGAACTTTTTGAAATTGCACCTAAAATCCCCATAAAAACAGAAGTTACGCCTCTACCACTTGAAAAGGCTAATGAGGCACTTAACAGATTGAGAGATGGGAAAATTGATGGGGCATTTGTTCTTGTTAACAGAAATTAGAAAGTATATTTTGTATCTTCTTGTAGTTTTGTTTTCATTTGATTACCAGAATTTGGGAGTATTATTATGTCTAGGACAAAAATAGAAACATTTGATAGCTATGAATTTGTAACCGAAATTCCTATAAGAATATCCGATATTAACTACGGTGGTCACCTTGGAAACGATTCTGTCCTCTCAATTATGCATGAAGCAAGAATACGATATCTATCAAACATAGGTTTCTCAGAAAAAGATATAAAAGGATTTGGAATTATTATGGTGGACTCTGCCATCCGCTACAAATCAGAAGGATTTTATGGTGACGTTCTGGAAGTTAATGTAACTGCTCAAAATTTTGATAAAGACGGATTCGATTTTTACTATAAAATCATAAATGTTAAAACTAGAAAAGACGTAGCAATCGCAAAAACAGGTATAGTATTTTACGATTACGAAGCCAAAAAAGTTGTTGAGGCACCGAATATATTTATAGCTAAGATTGCCGAAATAAAAATGTAGAAGTAGCAACCCTAATTAACTTTTTTACATATTGACATTCTATAAGATAACTAAAGTTTTTCAGAGCATACCCTCCATTTCAAGAATATTAATTCATACTCCAATTACTTATTTCCAATTATACAGTTCCAAAATTTCATCTTTACTTAAAGCTCTATTATATATTAATAAATCGTCGATATCGCCTTCAAAATATTTATATTGAGAAAGTAAGCTCTTACCTATAAACAACGGCTGATTGTTATCATTAAATTTAAATGCAGGACCTTGGACGATTGAATCTTGTGCAGTATGGTAGCCTTGAAAATAATAAGTTATCGTATTACTGGTAAATGTTACTGCAATAAATGCGTATTTCCCATATTCCCAAGAATTTGTAAACATGTTCTCTTCATCCATGAGAATTTGGTTTTTGTATTTTTTGTAATTAAACCAAAAATCAGCAGAATTAAATAAACTCAATACATAGCCGAGCCCCACTGTATCAATTTTTGAAATGACTGCCGCTTCACCGTTTTCGGCGAAGGTGTCGGGTGATCTTACCCAAAAGCATATTGTGCCGCTGTCATCATTAACATTAATGAAATTAGGTATTTCTATATAGTCATCAACTCCATTAAATTTTAGCGCCCCTCCCTGCTGACCAAATCTTCCGACAGTATCAGAAGTTCCGTTTTCAACTCCATCGTATCCATTGCCGCTGTAATCTTTTGCATTACCGTCAAAAGGATAGTATGCAATAAGTCCTTTTTTAACGACATTGCCGTATTCCAAATAATTTTTTGGGAGCACAGGGTTGGTAATTTCATTTTTACACCCTGCAAAAAAAATTAATATAATGCTAATTATTATAGCAGTAGTAGTATTATTTTTTTTAAGACTATTTAATCTTAGAACATTCTTCGTTATTATTCCCATAGTTTTCATCCATTATTTTGTGAAGCTAACTCAGCCCATATTATAAAATATGCAAATTTTCTTGCGATTAAAACTTAAATCATATTAAGCATACTCATTCCCATTATTTGGGGAATGTATAAATATTATTTTGAAAAATAATAAAAGCCTCAGTAAAAAACTGAGGCTTTATTTAGAAATTTAGCTACTAAGGATACCGGCAAAAGTAACTCAATTAAGATCAGATTTTTATTTAAGTAATAACATACTTTTTACTATAGTATTTTTAGTGGTGGTAATTCTATAAAAATAAATTCCGGAACTTAATTTCTGTGCATTAAAATCCACATTGTGATATCCTGCTCCAAGATAACCATCAATAAGCGTTGCAACCACCTGTCCGGTAATATTATATACCTGAAGTAATACATGGTCAGCGTTAGGAAGACTAAACATAATTGTGGTTGTTGGGTTAAAAGGATTGGGGTAATTTTGCATCATTTTTAAACTAGTTGGTAGTTCATAGGATTGCAATGAGTCTTTACCATTTGGATTCATTTTATTTAGACCGCCTTTAACTCCAATACTGACTTCGTTAGAGAAACCTGTTTCCTGGCCTGCTCCATCAACAGCACGAACCTTATAGTAAACATAAAGACTTGGCGCAATTACTAGTTCACTTTCATCAGTATAATTAGTATTTGTGCTTGTAGCTAACAAAGACCAAGCTCCATTTTTCTGTTTCCAAATTTCATAATGTGCTAAATTGGGTAGTGCACTAGCATCCCATTGTAAATATGGATGGTTATAATTATCACCAACTGTTAAATTCTGAGGGGTATAATCGGGATTAACAGTGATTGTATTTGTTGAAATATTTTCTGAAATCGTTATTGCTTGATTAGACCATGTTCGAAAAACATAATAGGTAGGATAAAATACTTCTGTAATATTAGAGCTACCATTTACAATAGAACCATCCATCCTTTCTAAATAATATCTATCAACAAGTTCATAATTTATAAACCTAACATCATATGCTGTATTAAATGTAAGTGATTCATCTGTTTCATTCCAAGCAGATTGAGAATAATCAGATTCATCTGTAATACTTGTAAGTTAGTTTATTCGAATATGATGCTCCAAGTGTCACTTTAACGGCGTCACTATTAAATCCTGCACTACCGCTTAATGTCCATGTTTGATCTAATGTAGTTTGAGTTGTTTGTTTTTGTTCAGTTGATACTCCTTGATATTTTTTAAATGTTATATTTTCTTGTTCTCCGGGTTCGTATGGATGATCCTCCGTTTTTTCCCAAGCTTGCGTCCTTATCATTTTGTAAAATGGGTATTGTGTAACTTGTATTGAACGAGAATATGAAGGATCATTAACCAAAGTAAACGGTATCCATGATTCACCAATAACTGTTTCATTAGAATATTGAGGCACGCTTGCAGTAAAGCTTGTTACTTCTGGTGGAGCAGTAATATTAAATTTCAGATCGGGTTGTTCTACTAGGTTTGTAAATGTAATATTATCTGAACTCGAAATATCTCCAACTGAGGTCAATTTGAAGTAGGAATAATCATCAGTTTTTTGAACTGTGCTATAATAAAGAGTGTAATAGTAACCGATTGTGTTACCATACACATCATATATTGTGTACTGCTTTTTGTAGAAACACCCTGCTGTAGAGGCGCTTCGTATTTGAAAATAATCACCGTTTACATTCTGAAATACAAATCTTTGACTATCCTCTGTGTTACCACTCGTATTGCATTTAATATTGCCATTTCCATCAATCATCAGAGGATTTCCAGTTGCTTTATTAATTATATAAAATTCGCTACTACCTGGATAAATAGGTGCAATTTTCCATTGATCATAAGAAGAGCCATCATAACTATTACTTAATGAGACAGCTTCGCCAAAAGTTGGATAAACACCAGTAGGCGACTGACTTATTCGTCTTAAAACATTTCCACTAAATCCCTTCGATTCAATTTTATAATAATTATGATAGAAATCTTCCTGGGATGGTATTGCAAATGTCATTTTGCAGAATAATAAGAACAAGGTTGCCACTACTAAAAAACATGTATTGGTTTTCATAACTATTTCTCCTCTATAATAAGATTAATATTTAAAATACGGTTTTAACGAACCTTGAATATTTGAATTTTGTGCATTGAATTTGACAAATTTAGCAAGATCATAATCTGTGTTATCTATCTGTATATATGGATCCTCCACTTTAAGATCAGTACTCCCTCCTTCACTATCCCAGTTATTTCCCTGAACATTGAAAACATATACTATCCCAGTGTTATTCTCATCAATCAAATTTTGAAGTTCTTTTGCAATAGTTTCTGTTTTACTTGGCGCAGGATTGACTATAACACCATCCTTTTTGCATGAAGAAAGTATAAATATGGATATGAGTAAAAATATTAAAAGCAGTTTTTCGATAATCCAATCTCCCTTATTGGAAATCTCCCCAATCTCCCTTTTCTGAAATTTTAACGATAAAAGTTACTGAATATATTTTTTAGAAGCAAAAAAAATTCGAAGGATTCATATAAAACAAATCTACGTTTCTCTCTAAATCCTTTTATGAATTCTTATATAAATATCGCGATGAGCAATCATCAACTCAGTAAAAAAAGATGGTATCTTTTTTATAACAAAAACCTTGACTCATTTATTTAAGAAATTTTCGTTTTATTGGAACCTTTGGTAAAAATGAAGATGCCATCTTCAAGTTAAATTCAGCTAGAAACACTTTAGTTTAATACTTACTAAATTTAATTTGAGCCAATATTTTAATATTTTTACTTTGTACTTATTATTCAAAATGGAGGTTTAGAGAATGTATAAAGTCGTTTTATTGAGACACGGTGAAAGTACGTGGAACAAAGAAAATCGTTTTACCGGATGGACAGATGTTGATTTATCGGAAAAAGGAGTCAAAGAAGCTCACGAAGCAGGTCAGACATTAAGAAAAGAAGGATATACTTTCGACATAGCTTTTACTTCAGTTCTAAAAAGAGCAATTAGAACACTTTGGATTAGTCTTGATGAACTAGATCAAATGTGGATTCCCGTTGAAAGATCATGGAAATTAAACGAAAGGCATTACGGTGCACTTCAAGGACTAAATAAGGCGGACACCGCCGTCAAGTTTGGCGAAGAACAAGTGCACATTTGGAGAAGAAGCTACGATATCCAACCACCCGCTCTGGAAGAAAATGATGATAGATTTCCCGGAAAAGATCCAAGGTACAAAGAACTTTCTAAAGATGAGTTGCCGCTTACTGAATGCTTAAAGGATACTGTGAATCGCTTTTTACCTTATTGGGAAAAAAGCATTGCTCCCACAATAAAAAGTGGAAAGAAAGTAATAATAGCTGCTCACGGAAATAGTTTAAGGGCATTAGTAAAATATTTGGATAACATACCTGACGAAGAAATAGTTGGATTGAATATTCCAACTGGAGTTCCGTTGGTTTATGAACTAGATGATAATCTGAAACCGATTAAACATTATTATTTAGGCGATACTGCTGAAATAGAAAAAAAAGCAAATGCAGTAGCAAATCAAGGTAAAGCCAAGTAATAATTTCCAGTTTATTACTTAATTTAGTCTTGATTTTCTAATTCATTTTACCAAACTTCATAAATACTTTTTCAATATTAACATCTTTTTGTGAAGAAAACTCTTTTATTACTGGGGATAATTCTAGTAACCGTTTGCCAAACAA
>JBJKPP010000118.1:0-4761 GCA_046706145.1 Ignavibacteriaceae bacterium
GGATTGCTTTCATATGGCAAGCCGACACCTAAAATGAAAGAAGCGATTAGACCAAATAAACTCTTAACAGAATTGACAAAAGTAGTGACACAGACTTTTCCCAAACGAATAACCCTTAAGACCGAAATCGAAGAGAATTTAAAAGATATTATGGGAAATAGTACAGAAATTTACCAGGTATTATTAAATCTTTGTGTAAATGCTAAAGAGGCAATTGATGGTAATGGTACCATTAAAGTTAGTGCAAAAAATATAAAAATTGATAATAATAATAGCTCAGAATTCCCACTGCTGGAAAAAGGAGACTATGTTGAGTTTTTGGTTAGGGATAGCGGATCCGGAATAGATGAGGATAATCTGCAGAAAATATTTGATCCATATTTTTCAACAAAACAAAAAGATACTGGCTCCGGTTTGGGGCTTTATGTAACTTATGGAATTGTTAAAGCACACAATGGTCATATCGAAGTTTCCAGCAAACCAAATGTGGGAACTGAATTCGATATTTACATTCCTGCCTATGAAGAAAGTAAACAGGAACAAACAGGGCTAAAGGAAAAGATTATTCTTCTTGTGGATGATGAAGAAATGCTCCGCGATTTATTAGCAGATTTATTGGAATCAAAAGGTTTTAGTGTAGTTAAAGTTTCCTCTTCACTTGAAGCTCTGAGAATATTAACTGAAGAAATTAAAGTCGATTTAGTGGTTATTGATTATAACATGCCTGAAATGAACGGAATTGAGTGTGCAGGCAAAATTAGAGAATTGAAATTAGATATCCCGATAATTCTTTCTACAGGTAGTTTGTCTGTAGAAGAAAATTTTGATTCAGAAAAGACAGGAGTTAATCGTCTATTGTCAAAACCTTATGAGTTTAAGACAATGTTAGCTACCATAGAGGAGTTGATATAACCACTATTTCTCATCAATGTCCACCATTTTTATATTCTTTATATATTCTGAAAAAGATGGTTTTGTTACTGCGTGCATTTTATTTAACACATCATTAATCTCGTTTACAGCCTTCTCTATATATTCTAGTTTTGAATAAATGGCTTCCTTAGATATCTCCTCTTTGCTCAATTCTCTTCTTATTGAAGTACATGTTAGAGAAATTAAAGTAAGCGGCTGTTTAATTTTATGGTTTGTAGTTACAACTACTGCTGAATAAGTATCTTGTTTCTCAATTTCCGTTATAAGTTGATGTACCTCGGATAGTTTTAACGCGGAACGAACCCTTGCCAATAGTTCTACTTTATTAATTGGCTTTTTTATATAATCAAACGCCCCCGCTTCCAATCCTTCTTTAGTATCAGCCGCATCTGATTTAGCAGTAATTAATATAATTGGAATATTAGCAGTTTCGCTCTTTGCAGCTAAAGCTTTGCATATTTCAATACCGCTTACGTCGGGCATTACAATATCAAGAAGAATTAAATCTGGTTTTTCCGCTATCGCTTTGTGAACCCCGGACTTTCCGTCAAGAGCGGTTATTACCGTGTATTTTTCACTTTCGAGGATATCTCGAAGGAGATAAACATTTTCCGGCAAGTCATCAACTACCAAGATTTTTTTCATGTATGAACTTCAAGGCTGTGAAGAAACTTTTGAATTTTATAATTAAGTATTTTTGCATCTACAGGTTTTGGAATAAAATCGTCAAATCCATGTTTTAGTATTATGTTTTTTTCGCTGCTCATTGCTTTCGCCGAAACGGCCAAAACTGGAATGTCTTTAAATTTCTCTGATTCTCTTATTTTCCTAATGGTTTGAAATCCATTCATTTCCGGCATCATTATATCTAGAAGTATTAAGTCGGGCTTTTCAATTTCCAACATGGCTAAACATTCCTTACCACCGTTTGCAATTTCTCCTTTGTAACCTAAAGATTGGACAATTTCTTTAAGTGTGAACAAAATATCTGGGTCATCATCTACTATTAATATTGTTTTATCTAATTCCGGTTTTTCCTCTGCTTTACTATTATTGTCAATTTCTTTAACAACAGGAATTGCTGTATCTACAGATGATTCAAGAGATAGTTCTATGAATTTAACGGGAATTATAAATGTAAAAACAGAACCAATATTTAATTCGCTTTTAATAAGTAGTTTGCCATTTAAAAGATTTACTATCTTTTGGGATATTGATAACCCAAGGCCCGTTCCGGAATATTTTCTTGATATTGTACCATCAACTTGTCTAAACTCTTCAAATATACTTTCCCGTTCTGATTTTGGTATTCCAATACCAGTATCGATAATATCGAACTTTAGCTTTTCTCCTTCCACTTTATTTACACGAAGTTCAACCTTACCTTTATGCGTGAATTTAACTGCATTTCCCAGGAGATTTAATAATACTTGGGTTACTTTGTTTTTGTCTGTTTGAACAATTACTCTGGAGCCCATTTCTTTAGTAACAACAAAGTCCAAATCTTTATCATTAGCAAGAGGTTTGATGGATGCTTCAACTTCTTTTAGCAAATCATCAAGAACAACGTTGTCCTCTGACAAAGTCATTTTTCCAGCTTCTATTTTTGAAAGGTCTAAAATATCATTTATTAGTTGCATTAATCTTTTACCGCTCTTTAAAACTACCCCAAGTCTTTCCTGACTTTTATCTGAAATTGTTTGGTCGCTTAGCATTAATTCCGTTAGTCCCAATATTGAATTCATTGGTGTTCTAAGTTCGTGTGACATACTCGCTAAAAATTGAGATTTAAGCTTAGTTGATTCTTCAGCCTTTTGTTTTTGAATGAATAACTCATCTGCTTTTGCTTTTAGTTCTTGATGAAGAGTTAGTAGCGAATTGTTCTGTTGTTGATAACTTTCATTAAGTTGCTTTAATTTTTCTACTAGATTTTCCATTTTAACGAATGTTTTTGCATTCATTAATCCTATTGCCAATTGCTCTTGAATACTAAATAAATATTCCCTTGCCTCAGTTGTAGGTTTCTCGGCAGCACAAAGCTCTAAAATTGATATTATTTTACCATTGTAGATTATTGGAACGATAAGCAGGTATTTAATTTTAATTACAACTGTACCTGTTTTAATTTCAGCGGGATTATTCTCTAAATTGAATTCGATTTGTTTTTTTTCTTTTAGAACCGAGTCAAAGTAAGAAGAACTTTCGTTAGCCAGGGTTTGGGGTTTTATCCCGTAGCTGCTCAACAATGAAATTGTAATTTCATCTTCAACTGAATATAGAGCACCCGCTGCAAAATCATAAGTCCTTATGATTTTCTTCAAAGCAGCATCTGAAATTTCGTTCAGGGTAGGGTTTTGATTTAACAAAGCGATAAATTCAGCATACTCGCTTCTCATTTTTTGGTTTTTGTTTAACACGTCCAGCATGTTATTAAATGCCAGCGCAAGTCTTCCCAGTTCGTCTTTTGATTTTATGTTTATCTTGTTTTTGAAATCCAGTTGTTTTGTATTTTCTGTTCCTTTACTCAACAAGCCGATTTGTTTTCTTATCTTATCAGTAAAAACAAGAGTTAGTATTAATGATAATAAGATACCTGCGACTCCGATTACTATTAGGAATATTTTTATTTTAAATCTCATATCTGCCACAGCAGATAAATTGGAAAAGATCAGGAAGTCCAGCTGATTACTTTCATTTAATGCTGTGGGTGTGTAAAGGGTAGAGATTATATCTGAATTTTCCGCTTCTTGATTATTTACGTCAATATTTCCTTTGTTATTAGATAAGGTGTTTATAGCTTGAACCAGGTTGTATGTGTATTCTTGATTTGTTTGACTATTTGAAACTTCTAATGGGACGCCTTTGGAAACAATAGCTATATCTGAGCCTATTTTATCAGAGATTTTATTTAGTGTATTCTCGTCGAAACGTTTGCCATAATAATAAACTATATCATCATTCGTTTTGTATGAATGAACTATTACGGCTGGGTTTAATTGAAGAAACTGATATAGAGAAAACTTACCCTTGGGTAACTCAATGAAATCTCTGGTGAACCTTGTATCAATATTTACTGAAGAACTGGCTTTAACGAAAATAAAATCCAAATCGGTCAATTCTTTGTCTGGATTTGAATTGCTAGTGCGTTTATCTTTTCTTTCAAGAAATACTGTAAAGTTATTATCTATATTTTCGTTTATGGTTCTAAAAGAATTGATAAAGTCTTCTTTAGAATTAGAAAGATATTTCGATTGTTGAGTTGAAAAAACCTTATAAGTAATTGAATAGAAAGCAAGCGCGGAAGATATTAATATTACTGCCACGGTAACAAAATTTATGAGAAGTATTCGAAGGGAAATTTTCATAGCTATACATCTTTTTGCAGAACATTTCTTATTGTAATCAAAAGCTCATCAAAATCGTATGGTTTGGTTATAAAATCATTTGCTCCCATCAGTGCAGTATTTATGGCACTTTTAACATCAGCGTAAGCAGTTAAGATGATTACTTTAATGTTTTTTTTGTAGCTCTCAAGTTTTTCTAGAACATCAAACCCAGTTTGTTTTGGCATCTTTAAATCCAATAAAAGCAAATCAACATGGTTCTTACCAATAAAATCAAATGCATCCGGAACATTTGTTACAGAGTCCACAACGTAGCCAACCTCTGTCAGCTCCTCTTTAAGAACTGAGCAGAGGTTAACATCATCATCCACAATTAAAAGCGATTCCATCTTTAATTATTGTCATTTACAGGAGATTGGGTGCTTGACTGATTTTGAAATTGATAGAATTTAATTCTTTCTCTTTGTTTCTCGAGTTCATTCTT
>JBJKPP010000119.1:0-13444 GCA_046706145.1 Ignavibacteriaceae bacterium
ATAAGAGATATAATTTGATGCGCAGTGTATAGATCAAAAGAGTAGTCAATCAGTAGATGATTCTCATCTATAAGATAATTTGCACACAGTTCTTTTCTAACCTTAAACAAGATTGAATAAATATGAATTATGAAATAAACTAAATAAACTGTGTGCGGTTTTGTAATTATAAATAAATCAATGTCATTATGGTTTTCAATTCCATAATTAGAAGTTCCGCCGCTAAATGCTGTAGAAGAAACGAGGGGAAGGTTTTTCAGAAAACTTAGAAGCTTCCTTAATTTGTTTTTATCAATTTTATTCCTGCCATGAATGTATTTACTTTTCTCGAAACCTGCTAGTTGATAAGAATCTTTTGTCTCAAGTAATCTTCCCTTTACCACTAAACTTGTGAGTGAACTATTCAATTCATCTTTACTTAATTTAATATCAAAAATCTGCTGATGAATTTTATCTTTTTTTATACCTGAATTAAATATGTTAGAATAGACAAAAGTCTTTTCGACTGCTTCTTCATATGTTTTTGCCGTCGAAATTTTTACAGGGTAAACTTTTTTTATTCTTGATTCTAATACATCCAGCAATTTGTTTAACTGCCGACTCATCAAATCCGGAGAGTATTTAATATCATAATTGACACGCTCTTTAACATTTACGATTTCATATAATTTTTCTAATCCATGGAAATAGTCTTTCTCTTTGTATGGATTTATAGTAATTGAAAAAGGTTGTGAGATTTCTTCTGTTGCAATACCACCGGTGCATAAAATAGGTAAGTTATAATACATTGCCTCAAGAACCGGAAAACCAAAACCTTCTTCAAAGCTTGTGTGAATAAAAGCTGAAGCATTCTGATAAGTTTCCTGAAGTTTCTCATCTGAAATATATCCGGTAAATTCTATATCGGGATTAGTGCTATAGTGTTTGAGCAAATAAGTTGTCTCTGGAGATTTAATCCAAAATTCACCAACAATCTTTAATTTTATGTCAAGTCTCCGTTCACTTTTCCATTTAAGGAAACCTTCGATTAAAAAACGCAGGTTTTTTCTTGGTTCTATATGTCCCACGTAAAGAAAATATGGCTGGACGGAATTCTTAAAATTATTTGTAATGACTTTATCTTGTGTAAATTTTGAATATCCTTGAAGGATAAAAATATCTTCTTCTTTAAGACTGAGATATTTTACAATATTTCTTTTTGAATGTTCGCTTATGGTTACAACTAAAGGATTCTGTCCAAGAGTTTGTCTAAGCTGGTAGTTATAATATTTAACAAAACTTTTTGAATAAAACTGAGGATGACTTATAAAAGATAAATCATGAATTACAATTGCAGAGGTTTTTGCAGAATTGTGCGGCATGTAATAATCTGGAAAAATTACACAATTTACATCCGATTTTTCGATTTCCGCTCCGAGTCCGAAATTTCTATACCAATTTTTCTTCACAGATTTTAATATAGAATACTTATTTTTATCTCCGGCAGACAGTGAAAATTTTGTTATTTGGTGTGAGGTTGTTTCAAGCTGTTCAATTAGACAATTCAAATAGCGGTTCGTTCCCGTTGATTTTTCCCCCAAAGTTGTGGCCTCGACACCGATTTTCATTTGATGTCCTTTGGTTTTTATTTGAGAGTTATGAGTAAAAGATAGCCCTAAAGATTAACTTATTTTTCAATTTTATCAAACAGTAAAAAATTGCTCTGTATTAGATCACACATTAATCGTTAACTTAGCCAAAACTAATTTAAGTATAAATGAAATTTATCATTATCTTATTAAATAAATTCTTTGTCCATTAGGACTAGCCAGAACATAAGTTACTCACATATTTGAAAGCATAAAACTAGCTTTTTATTTAATATTCGAAGTTAGTGATCTGTATCATAAATAGTCTCGTTCACTTTGGTATTTTTTTTAGCAAGAAAAATATTTATAATCGCTTTGCATAGAAAATTCCCAAAAAATGACTTTTAACAAATTAACTCCTTTAAGAAAGATAATCCCATCTGGTAATTTACCACTGTTCAAGTCAGTTAGTATTTCCTGTAATTCACATGAATGCTTTGGATGGCAATATTTATTTATTGGAAAAAATACTAAATGAATAAAAAACAAAAGATAACTATAATAGTAGCTGCAATTATAATTGCCGCAGGCATAACTTTATGGCTGGCAGATGGAACAGCTATATTTACCAAAACTCAAATCCTGGTAGTCAAAAAAGATCCACTTTTCGGAACCACATATAAAACTTGGAAAGACCAATTCGTATTGGGATTATTGCCTAGTGGATTTTCGTTAACTTTAGAATCCTTGGCCCTAACATCATTAAGTGGTGCAGTTATAGTAGTATCAGGTATTTTATTTTATGTTTTCAAAAAAGGAAGAAATGAAAAGTCTATTTAGAATCTTGTTTATTGTTTTATCCTTTCTTATTTCAATTACAGCTCAAAGCTTTGATGTAAAAGCTGAAAGAGCGCAGACTTTTTCATTTAAGGATACAACGGGAAGAAGCCAGGCTTCCTTCCACAGTTCTACTCCTTTTGAAGATATTGATGGACTAACAACTCAGATAAGTGGTACGGTAACTTTTGATGTGAAAAATTTTGCGGGTACGCTAAAAGGTAAAATTACAATCCCTGTTGCTTCCTTAAAGACCGGAATTGAAAAAATGGAAAGAGATTTGAGAAGTTCTGCCTGGTTGGATGCAGCTAAATATCCAGAAATTACATTCTCTATAAAAAAAGTTGAAAATGTACAAAAAATTGCTCCGAACAAAATAAATGCAGATGTGGTTGGAGATTTTTATCTTCACGGAGTAACTAAAGAAGTAACAGCCAAAGCTACAGTTACCTATCTTGATCAGAGTCCCCAAACTCTAAAAGTCGAACCCGGTGATCTTCTGGGCGTTATTGCCTCTTTCGACATAAAGTTATCTGACTTTGGTGTAGAACACATGCTTTTGGGAACAAGGGTTTCGAATGATATCAACATTAAGGTAAATTTAGTTGGCACAAACAAATTCTAATTACATAGTAATCGCTATGCGAGAAAGAAGGAAATTAAAATGAGAAGTCTTTTCATTATCCCTACCGCAATTTTGGTATTAATTTTCACAATACCAGGATATTCCATACCAAGGTTTGCCTTGATGATGGGAGGCACCTGCTCAGACTGCCATTTCGATCCTTCGGGAGCAGGGCTGCGAAATGATGGTGGATTTAAATTCGAAAGGGATGTACTGCCTATGATGCACGCTCAGAAAAGTCTTAAAATAAGTGATCTTATAGGAGAAAATATTTATTTCGGTTTTGACTACAGAACCCAATATTTATATTCTCAACAGTTTAATAAAACTGATTTTCAAAAAATGCAAGGAACATTTTACACTGATGTTAATCTGACCGATAAACTTGATCTGTACGGCAGCTACGATTTCATAAATAATATTTGGGAAGGTTTCGCAATAGCACATATACTTCCAAACAGCAGCTACATAAAAGTTGGAACATTCAGACCAAACTTCGGTATTCAATTAGATGATCATACTGCATATACGAGAGGCGGGGATTTGGGATATTTATTTCAGACTGGCTATCCCCAAGGCTTAATTTACAACCCTTGGTACACAGAGACCGGGATGGAAGTTGGCGCAAACTTTCCTGCTCATGTTTCCCTAACAGCCAGCGTTGGAAGCCCAAGAACAGCATCACAATTGTTTGCCAGCGACCCAACCTATACTGCAAGAATTCAATATACTCCAATTATTGCTCACCAGTTTGCGCTCATGCTTGGCGGTTCTTATGCTAATTTTAGAGGTTCTTTACCTCCTGCCTATCTTGTACAGTTTCCAAAAGTTAATATGTATGGAGGATTCTTCGGTTTTGGCACAACAAGCCTAACAATAATGGGTGAATATGATGTGGCTTCTGATTATGTAACCAGCAATTCTAAGTCTTCTGCTGCTATGGCACAAATTACTTACCAATGGCTAAAAGGATTTCAATCCTTTGTAAGATATGACAGGTTTGATCCTAACATGAATGTTAGCGGTGATGAATTGCAACGGGTAATTGTAGGCTTGGACCTATTTCCATACAGCTTTACAGAAGTTATTCCTGAATACAGATTTCAATTTGAAACTCCCAGTGTGAAAAACGACTCTTTCGTTTTACAATTTCATTTCTATTATTAAGGATTTGCAAATTTAAAGAAGTGTAATAATTCTTGAGTTAAGAATTGAATCTCGGTTTTTCTATTCTAATATGCACACAAGATTAGTAAACCTATTATGTTTAATATAGTTTGGTTTGCTTCATCTTGGTGGTGCTAAAATATATAAACTGACTTTCATAGGTAAAGAATCCGAGAAACTCAAAGCAATTAACTATATAATATTGAGGCAATTAACCAGCATGAACTTCCTGGTTCATTATAGTTTTAGGAAGTCTTTGAATCTTTATGAACCACTATTTGCCTGCTTCTTTATGAATGAATTACAATATCCGTCCGGATTTATAGGCCCTTTTACTACCTGGCACGTACCGCATTGAGCGCCACCTTTGGGTGGAATAAAAAATTGACATAATGTACAATATTTATCTTGGTAGGGTGATTTACCTTTGTACTGAAAAGTTGTTCTCGTCTGAAGATCACTTGGAGATAAATTACTTGTATCAGTGCAAGGATCCTCAGCCGGTTGATTGTTGCTTTTTTTAGCGCAACTTTCCAGCAGAGCAGGAACAGTCACTGCAGTAACAGCTAAAAATGCCGATTTTTTAAGAAAATCTTTACGATTAATTTTTCCCATTGTAACTCCTCAATTATTTTTTTTATTTTCTCAGATCGAATGTTATCAGTGGATTAATCTTCCAGGAATCCTTGTTTTAAACGCAAGCCATTTATATTTTAATTTGCTACTGATCTGAAATATTCCACAAGTGCACGCGCCTCTTTTTCTTTAAGTCCTTGGTCCGGCATTACTATACCATTGTATTTCTTGATCAGATCTTGAACTTGAGGTTCCTTCTTTTGCATTTCAGCCGTATTTAATAAATAATTCATTATGTAAATAGGCGGTACCTCCTTAGTAATATTTCTTAGGGGAGGACCAACTAATTTATTGTCAAGAGTGTGACAAGGAGAGCACTTACTGTTAAAAATTCCTTCTCCTTCTTCTGCTAGTTTCTTATTAATTGGTCCAAGCTTTAATTCTTTAATTGGACCTATTCCTATGTTTTCATGTTTTACTTTAGTCTTTGTAGAGTCCTGGACAACAATCGTTTTATTAGAATTTAAAACAATATTCCTCGAGTTATTCCTATTAACCTTAGAAATTAGGAAAATGAAAGGTAGGAGCACAGCAAGAGCCAAGTAAAGTTTCATAAACCCTCCATATCAGAGTTTTTTCTTTTTTATTTATACAATTTAATTATGAAATCCTATCAAAAAACAACCCATCCTAAAACATAAAGGGTATTGTTGTCAGAAGCATTCCTTCCTGCACCATCATAATTTGTAGATCCACCGTTGAATTTGTTATAAGCTACATACTGTATAGCAAATTGTGTGTTTAGCCATGGTAAATAGTCAACCTGAGCAATTACTCCACCACTATTCGGAGAACCATTGGCACTGCCTGTTACCGAAGCTGGGGTGTAGAGGTTAGCATCCTTATCACCGTTTGTGTTAAAATATCCTAGGGAGAACGCAACTCCAACAGGTAAATTATAACTACAATCAATTCTAAAAGTTTTTAGATTGTTTGAAGGATTTGCACCGCCGCTAGGTGCAGTTGCATCAAAGTTCTGTTTTTCTGTTATGTAGGTAGTGTGCGCAATCAATTCGGAACTGCCAACGCTCCTCTCATATTGAGCATCCATAGCTATGTCCGTATATTTATCTGTTGGTCCGGAAATACCAGTTGGATATAATGAAGTTGCCATTCCATATGTCCCTACTTCCAAATATTGACCACTCCATTGTTTTTGCCAGGCAACTCGCCAGTACGGAGCAAAACCGCTGATTGTATTCTCCGAATTAGAATTAGCAGGGAATGGACCGCCTTGGGGGGTTGACTTGTAAAGTGAGAACTCACCGTAAATCATGTTATCATACAATGCATATGCTCCAAGTCCTGTGACTTCTTGAGCTAGTCCTCCATCTATTAAGGTAGCAGCTGTTGGTGTTGGGACTACTGCAGAACTAAAGTATGGGAAACCCCATGCCGAAGTTGTGTTCCAGACATCTTCAACCGTTGGTCCATTATTTAAACTTAAACCGTACAGTAGGTCGTTATTATCCACAGTTGTATGACTTGCAAATCGTAAATCTGTGTTGTCCAATGCGAAAGACGCTCCTTGATCATCGTAGGTAATCTGAATGAAAGAGCCAAAGTTGGGAGAAATTTCTCCTGCTACAAAAAGACTTAGCTGTTGAGGAAAATCCATCACAACCTTCTGTGATCCTGGTTGGGCTTTGGATGTTTCATTAAAAGAACCTTGTATCATCGCTGACATGGGCAGCACATTTAGAATTTTTAGGTTTGTCGATTGTTGTTCATTGGTAGATTGAATAGTAGCAATCCCTGTCATAGTGTATGCATTAAGTTTAAATAATCTGCCAAATGGGGTAAGTTCTGGATAAATGTAATGGCAGGAGCTACAGGGGAGGTTTGTCTGTCGAGCAAAACTAGGAATAGCATAAGTTTTGGTAACAATTGCAAGTGAAAGGATGATTGCGAGTGATTTAATTCCAGAATAAATGCTTGACATTCTGAACCTCCATTTTTTACATTTAGTTTTGAATTTGAGTTACCCTCACCAATCATAAAAGATTTTCCAAAAATTACGAAAACTGAAAATAAAAAAAAACATTTTTTGAAATTTTCGGTTGGCTTGAAAAGAACTAAACCCAATAAATCAATTCCGATAATGTGCTATAAAATGAGTTATGACTTTATCTATACGTTCCTGAACTGACTCTTGTTCGACATTGAACCTCGATATTGAAACGAGAAGCCAACCTTTCTCGCTTTTGCTAATTCTTGGAATTTCCAGACTATTGTAACCAACAACTGCTTGATGATTTGATTTTGTCATAGAATCAGCTCTCTTTAACCTGTCTTGTAGTGGTTGAAAGAGTTTGAAAATGGAATTGAATTCTGGTACAACTAATTCCATAATATCATTCAGCTCTTCGCAATTATGTTCATTTCTTTCAGTTGGCGCATAGATAGCATCTAACATGATAGGCGAATACAAGGGCGACATTATTTCATGTTCAATAAGAAACTGATTTAGGCTCTCTTTTACAGTAGTCAATAACTGCCTTTTTTGAGTAGGGCGTAAAGGAAATAAAGGGAGTTCAATGAATAGAGGCACATTTTTTCGCCATTCCAAAAATCCCTTGGCATTTTTAAATTCCACAGAGGTATTAAAATTCTTGGTTATAATATCAGAGGATACTCCACCCTCATTGCGCAAGTAATAATACAGGTAAGATATATTTGACCTAATATTGAATATGAATTCATCCTGAATGGAAACTCGCAAGGCAGTCAGCATTTCTTTAAAGAGTTCTTCTCCAAAAAGGTTAATATTTTTCTTTTGATTTTTTAATAATTCATTATATTCACGCTTGCGTTCCTCCAGATCAGTTTCTATATATTCATGGGCAATCTTCCTTTTAATTTCTTTATGATCACTTACATCTTCAAAGTAACCTGAAAGTATTTTGTGTGAAAGTTCCAAATCTTGCAAAAAATCCAAGAAAGGTGTAATCTCAATCTCCAAATAGTTTTTCCTTCCAGTTGAGCTATGTTTTATCGACAGATATTTGATCTGTCTGTCTAAAAAGTTGATTGATTTATTATTTTTGTTTGAGGTTAACAAGGGTTGTCTGAAAATATCAACAATATGCTTTAGAACTTTATGCAGTTCAGGTTTAGATTTATCCAATGAATTAATTTTGATTGATATTGCTATTTCTTTATTTGATATTTTATTACTAATACGCTGTATTTTTTGAATGATAGTTTGTTTAAGCTCCTCCTTCTCCCCTTTTGATATCGTATTTAGTTCATTTGGAGTTAGCTGTATACTAACCAAAATACGATTTGCAAGTCTCTGTCTATATTTCTCTATTTGGGTTTCCATTAACCATGCAATATGGTAAAGTACTACTTTGAATTGGAACTAGAATTATTTAATAATATGAAAATGAAGTATATAATTTCAAATCGAACCTTTATCTGTTCAATAATACAAAAAAGCTTAATGCTATCATTCTATTTTTATATCAATTTATGTAAAATATGTATTGCGCTTGAGTATCCTGTTGGTTCTAAAGAATATGAACTAATGCTTTTTATATTATACTGTTCTTTACCAGCGCGTAGCTGTTAAGTTCCCTTTTCCAGGTCCTTAGGAACCACCATATCAAATGATAAGGTTAACTTATCTTCAACCGGCATTAACAATAATGTCGGTCTTTTTATTTTAAATTCAGTTAAACTTATATAGAATATTCCTTTAAACTGGGACTCACCGGATTGAAAACTTTCAGCAACTTTGAAACCCACAGGTTTTGTAACTCCATGAAAATTAAGATTACCTTCTACCCAGAGAGTATCTTTTGCAATGCTTTTTACTGTATCACTCTTAAATGAAACCGTGGGATAATCAAGAGCATCTACAACTTCACCCATGTGAGAATCACGGTTTGAATTACCACTATCAAATGAAAGAACATCCGCACTTACATTTACTCCTGTAATCTTATAGCTTGAATCATCATAAGTGATGTCGCAATTAATATCTTTGCTTACAGCATCCACGGTGTGTAAAGGATGGACTAATTTATAACGGATTACAGACTTATCTTTTTCAGCATGTATAACAGCGGCGTAAGAATTATTAAAAAATAAAACAGATGAGAGAAATAATAAAAGAAATGATGATAAAATTATATTTTTATACATAATAACCTCAATTTTAAAAGACTATAGTAAGAACTGATGCGGTAAATGTTGCAAAAGTTATATAACCGGTAATCTGATGTGCTCTTGCACGGGCAACATCAATTTGACGAGGTCCCCTTGCCCCTTTTTCAAAAGAATGAACAAAAATATTATTAGCTAAAATTGGAAGTAAGATCATTCCTGCTGCGTGGACCCATGCAAGCAATTTGTGATAAAACACTGTCCCATGTTCTCCTTCTCTTCTGATTAGAGGCGGTGGGGCCAAAATGGCAAGTAATGCTGTGGCACTGTAACCAATAATTGTAGCATCAGCAAGAGGTGAATGTACTGATCTAAATCTTTCGTTACCATTTAAAGTTAATTGCCCAGCCAAAACTGTTGCTCCCATCAAAACCCATGTTGTCAATCCAAGCCGCTGATGCCACGTTAACATAGTTCTTCTCAATCCAAGCTCATTTTTTCGTTCTGTCCGGTCCAACGGTTCACTTGTGAATACACCATGCACCCCCCATAAAATATTCTCCATCCAGCTCATATCCTCAGGCAAAAGTCTTCGCGCTTGGGCATCTTGTTCTGCCTCTGTTAACGTGTCAGCTAAATTATCACTTTCCGCAACTTCTGTTTGCAACAACACTGGGGCAGGATTTTCATATGCTGTTGTTGAATAATCACTGTTTACAGTTAATGATAAACCTGAATGAAGATGTGAACTTAAAGATAACTTTGACGCGGCAGGATCAAAATAGCTCTGAGAATATGCGGCAAAAGAAAAAATAAACAACGCGAAAAGAACAACTTCAACAAGGGTGCGGCCTTTCATTTCCACCTCGCTTAAAATAAAAATTAGATTACTTATATAGAAAAACGATTCTGTTTCTGTTATTTACGGTTGAAATTAGAAATCTGTCTTGATACCCTTTTCATCTAACCCTGAAGTATTCTAAACTAATGCCTAAAGAATTGCTAATGTATGATTTCTAATCTTAAAGTCAGAAATGTATATACTTATCGAGGGCAACCTAAAATGTGTGTTAAAATGTTTTAAGAAAAACTAAGAAAATCTTAATAATATAGTCAAGGGGCTATTTCATAGATAAATCGTCATTCCATCTCTGGCGGGGATGATATATTTACGCTGACTCGTGATTAACTTTTCAAATTCTGTCTCATTTTCTTCGCTAATATGAGTAAGATATAACCTATGTAATTTCAATTCATCATAAATTGAACTAAGCTCTTTTAGTCCAACATGTGTTACTTCGCTAATCATAAAATCGCAATTATATTCCTTAAAAAGCTTTAGATCTTTTTTGTGTCCCACGTCACCAGAATAGACAAAATTCTTATCTCTTATTATGAATAACAGGCTGCTGCAGGAAAAACTGATCTTGTTTTTCCGGGCAAACTTAATATACTTATCCAGATGAGAATTTTGTTTGGCAATAACCAAAAATTCTTCTGCTACTCTGATTCTTTTGTTAACGTCAAAAGTTCTATACCTAATCTTAAAATCCAGTTTCCTATAAAAAATATATGAACGATAAAGAAACTCCTCTACCGTCTGCTTTAAGGATTTATTTACAAAGACTTCCAGCTTTTTTGTTCTGTTAATCAGTTTCATTTGGACAATTAAAGATACAAAACCAGCAAAATGGTCCGGGTGTAGGTGAGTTAGAAGAATTCCATCTATATCTTTAAAAGATATTTTATTTGCTAACAGAGCCTTGGATATTCCATCGCCGGTATCTACAAGTAAATTGTAATCGGGAACTGAGATAAGAAATGATGAGTGAAATCTTTTTAGAGATGTTACCCCAGAACCGGTACCAATAAACCTTATAAATGATTTTTTATTCACCCAGAGTAACTATTCTGCCGTCTAACTTAAAATCCGAATCTATATCCTTAAGAAAACTTTCAGCGTCCTCTTTGTGCTCGAACTTACCAACATATACTACATTAAATAGAGTACCGCCAACAACTTTATCTTTAATTTCAGAATAATATCCGTTGGCTTCAAAACTCTTTTTAAGCTCATCGGCATTAGATGGATTGGTAAAAGCCCCTGCTTGAATAGTATATTTATAATTTGGTTGTACTTCTAGATTCTCTTCTTTTTCCTTTTTCGCTGTTTGGGGAGAATTATTATTACTCGGAGCAGTTTGACCCACAGTATAATCACGTTCGGCAAGCTTTATATAAGGAGATAAAGGATAATTGTTCTTGAGTTCTTCAAAGTCATTCTTAGCACTAGTATAATTTCCAAGAGCATAATTATAAGTGAGAATTCTATACAATGAAGCGTCGGCATATTTACTTTTAGGATAATCGTCCAGAATCTTTTGGTATATTTTAACGGCGTCGTTCCCTTTTTCGGTCAGCACTCCCTCCAAATACATAACCGAAGGATCATTTGGGCTTTGGCTTTTCAGTGCAAGCAGCCCTCTTATAGCTTCTTCTTTTTTACCCTGCTCAATCTGGGTGAGATAAGGTATGATACTCTCTTCTTGTGCAAAAGTTTTTGCAGGTAAAATAAAAATAGTTGTTAATAAAGTAATGGTAAGTAATGTTTGTTTCATATATTTCATGAGCTAGAATGTTTTCAACACGGTTTCTAGATTACACATAACTTCTTGATTCTCGAACCTAATCATTTTTACATCCAAATTCTTGAGAAATTCTGTTCTCTTTTTTAGGTAACTAAATATCATGCTTAAAAATTTTTAATGTGGAACTTCTATGGAGTTCATCATAAAATTGAATTTCATTTTACTACAGATATTTAACTCCTAACGGAGTTAACGAGCTTTAAAACTCTGTAGGAGTAAAACATCTTTCGTAATTATTCATAAGCAAATGTATAGAGTGATTGGCTACTTTAAGCAGTTAACGCCAGATTTTCCTTTGCGGGGTTAACAAACTCTACAAAGCCTCCAAACAAAGTTCCTGAAGTTGCTCTATTAATTTTTACTTTAACGTAATCACCTTGTCTAATGTTTTTTTGAGCATGAATAATAACAACCTTATTGTTATCTGTTCTGCCGGCTAAAAAGTTATCGGATTTCTTACTGGGTCCTTCAATTAAGATAACTTCTTCTTTGCCAATCAAAGTCTGATTTATTTCATAGGAAATCTGCTGTTGTAATTCAATAATCTCTTGAAGTCTCTTAGTTTTTATTTCATCCGATACATCATCTTTCATTTTGTATGATTTCGTTCCTTCCCTCGGAGAATACTTGAACATATACGCACCATCATATTTAACTTCGCGCATAACATCTAGAGTCATAACATGATCTTCATAGGTTTCACCCGGAAAGCCAGAAATAATATCAGTTGAAAAACTAACTCCGGGAATTATTTTTCTTGCTTTCTCAATTAAACTTAAATAATGCTCAATCGTATAAGTTCTGTTCATTAATTTTAATATTCTATTTGAACCTGATTGAACAGGCAAATGAATATAGTTACATAAGTTAGGATACTCAGCAATTGTATAAAGCAGTTTATCTGAAAGGTCCTGCGGATGAGAAGTGGTAAATCTTATTCTTACCGACCGATCTACATCAGCACAAGCGGCTAAAAGATCTGCAAAATCATTTTCATTATCTTTATAAGAATTTACATTTTGACCAAGTAATGTAACTTCTTTAAATCCTCTTTTGGACAGCTGCTCAATTTCTTCTACGACAGAATTTAGAGGTTTGCTTCTTTCTCTTCCCCGTGTAAAAGGGACCACACAGAATGTGCAGAATTTATCGCAACCTCTCATAACAGAAATCCACGCAGAAAGCCCATCTTCCCGGTAAGGAATTATATCATCATAAGTTTCAGTCTTCGAAAGCCTAACACCAATTCCCTTCCCACCGTCGAAAGCAGCGTCTATAAATTCCGGCAGCCTTCTGTATTCATCGGGACCAACAACTAAATCAACCATTTTCTTTTGTTCAATCAAATCTTTTCTTAATCGCTCAGCCATGCAGCCTAAAATACCGACAACTAAATTTGGTTTTGTTCCTTTCAGGTTCTTAAAATTTCCAAGCCTGCCATATATTCTCTGCTCGGCATTTTCTCTTATACTGCATGTATTAAGCAGAACCACATCAGCATTTTCTGCTTCGTTGGTTGGTTCAAATCCATGATTCCGGAGAATACCAAGTACAATCTCGGTATCAGCCAAATTCATTTGGCATCCGTAAGTCTCTATGTAAATCTTATTTTGACCCATCTTTTCCAACTTGAACTAAATTTTTCACTGCGAATTTAATAAAAAATTATGGTTAATGGCAGAAAATATTTAATTTAAACTACGTCAAATATGACAATATTTAAATACTCTAATATTCAATAAATTTAGTTTCACAAATGGCAAAATACGATTGGTACGAGGGGAGAGTCGTTGACATAATTGACGAAACCCCCACTGTAAAAAGATTCTTTATCGAAGTTCCGGACGTAAAGA
>JBJKPP010000120.1:0-3151 GCA_046706145.1 Ignavibacteriaceae bacterium
ACTCCGCCGTACCAAACTTCCTCCGGATAAACCACCACACTTGCACCAAATTCACAAGCATCCAAGCAGCCGGATGAATTTGCACGAACTTTGCCTTTCAATCCAAGCTCTTTTATTCTTTTCTTAAGCAATGCTCTCACCTCAAGACTGCCTTTTGCACTGCAGCAACCTTTGGGGTCGTCCGGCGGCCTTACATTTTCACAAACAAATATGTGTTTTTCAAATCGCTTCATAAATAGCAAAATTAGTTTATTATTTACAAAAAATATAGTGATTAAATCTAATATTTTTGATATTTTGATTAGAAACTATACATTTGGTTTCTAAAAAATTTGCCCCATGGTGTAACTGGCAACACGTCTGACTCTGGATCAGAAAAGTCCAGGTTCGAACCCTGGTGGGGCAGCCAGGACAATGAATAATGAACAATTTACAATTAACAATTGTTCATTGTACATTTTTTATTGTTAATTGTTCAGAGAACACAGGCGCGTTCGTCTAGTGGCTTAGGACGCCGCCCTCTCAAGGCGGAGATCACGGGTTCGAATCCCGTACGCGCTACAATCCTAATATAGTTTGAAAAACAGGCGGAGATCACGGGTTCCCACATAGTGATTCCTCCGGAAGAATCCCGTACGCGCTACTATTTCCTTTCACCTTCTAAATCATGAATATAAAGAATTGTCATTTCGAAAGAACGGAGTGACTGAGAAATCTCATAAGTATAGGGGATTTCTCTCTTCGCCTGCCTATCGGCAAAGGCGAGTTCGAAATGACATTACTTGTGTTCACATTCTCACAACTTATCTGGAAAAGGCGGAAATCACGGGTTCTCACATAGTGATTCTGTCATAGGCATTCCCCTTCGGAACTTCGGAAGAATCCCATACGCGCTACAAAGTCCTGAGACGTCCCACCGGGACGTCTTTACAATAATGTAAAAACGATGCGGCTTGTTCAGACAAATCGTCAAATAAACTCTACCTTATTTACCTTCTGATAAAATATTCATGTAAAGTCATAACTGAAAACAAGTCCTTCTCTTTTTAAGAGAAGGACTAGGATGAGTTCAAATATTATCAATATAAATCTCTAACTCACTCTAATCTCTCCCTTGGAAAGGGAGAGACTTATTGTTAAATATATCCTTACATCTTTTATTCTAACTTGATAATATTTATTATTTTCCAATTTGAAGTAATGCATATTCGATATTTCAGGATTCATCGTCTCAATCCCTGAATCACACACCTAATCAA
This sequence comes from Ignavibacteriaceae bacterium, assembly GCA_046706145.1. Taxonomy (GTDB): domain Bacteria; phylum Bacteroidota; class Ignavibacteria; order Ignavibacteriales; family Ignavibacteriaceae; genus JBJKPP01. Next base: position 1,260 of record JBJKPP010000120.1, read on the forward strand.
TCAATTTCTTATATCTTTTTGCTCACTTAGTTCAAATTTATATATTTGAAGTTAAGATTAAGAGAAGAATGAGATACAGCGGATTTATATTATTACTTTTTATTCTTTTAGGCGGATCAGTTTTTGCCCAGAATTATATTTTCCAGAATGAAATAGGAAAATTTAAAGATGCCTCCGCTTTTTATATGAACGATGCCGGAATTCTTTACGTCACAGATTCCAATACCGATGAAGTTTATAAGCTCGATACTCTCGGAAGAGTTCTTAAATATACAGGCGGATTTGGGTGGGATGAAGGACAGTTTGATAATCCTGTTAATATTTTTGCCACAGCCCTTGATGTTTATGTGTGCGATAAAAATAATAATAGAATTGAAAGATTTGACAAAGACTTGAATTACGTTTCCCAGATTTACACACGTGACAGCGACGACAAAGATGAAAGGTTCGGCTATCCGCTTAGTGTAGCTACTTCAAATCAAGGCGACCTGTTTATTTTGGATTCTGAAAATAAAAGAATAATAAAGTTTGACCTTATGGGGAACTTTGTTTCCAATTTCGGAGGCTTTGACGCGGGTGCTTATTCGCTTTCAAATCCTTTATGTTTGGCTATATCCAGACAAAATAATATTTATGTAATTGACGGGAAAAAACTTGTGGTTTTTGATCAGTACGGTAACGGGGTTGCAAAATTTAATACGGATTTAGAATTTAAGAAAATAAATATAATTTCCAATAACCTTACCGTAAATACAAATAATGAAGTTTATTATTCGTCTTTATCTAATCAATTCTCTTTAAGCAAAATTTCACTTGAAGATATGAAAGTGGATAATGACCTCGTAAGCAGCCTTATTTTCGGTGAGAAACTTTATGTTTTAACCCCTAAAGAAATTCTTATTTTTAGAAAAGTTCAAAATAATTAATGTTCGTTGCAAGTTATAGAAAACCCGGGATTTACAAAGATACCAAAACATTTGTACTTAGACTTTCTTTGTTTGTTATATTGCTTGCATGGTGTATCGGGTTTTTCTCTCCTGCTTTTAATTCCCAGTTTTCAACAGCTTTCCGGCCATTTCTCGATCTTGTATACTCTAGAGTTTGTCACCAGGACCCAGCAAAAACATTTTCTATAAACGGCAGTTTGTTATTGGTTTGTGCAAGATGTACAGGCATATATTTGGGTGCATTTTTCACTATTACAGTGTTATTATTAACAACCATAAAATTACATCTCACTAAAAAAATATTGATAATTTCCGGCCTGCCGATGTTATTAGATGTCATTTCTTATTCAATCGGATTTTATAATTACTCGAAAATTTTGGCATTTGTTACAGGTTTTATATTCGGCTGTATTAGTATGTGGTTTCTCATTCACTTTTTAGAAGAAAATTTAATCAAAGAAAAGTTTTATGAATAAATATGTTTCTGCTATTGTCTGCGGTTTTGCCGCTGCTGTTTTAACTACCATTCCCGGTTTAAAAAGTTTCGGATGCTGTTTGCTTGTTCCGGCTGCCGCATTTTTTTCGGTGCTTCTATATCACAAATCATCAGGAATTACTAGCGCAATAGATACTTCGGAAGCTTTGCTCTTCGGTTTATTTACGGGTTTAACTGCCGCCATATTTTCTTCCGGCTTCGATATTCTCCTTACCTTTATATCTCACTCAAATGAGTTCGTCGAGAATCTTTCACAGTCCGAGGCCATGATGAAACAGATAAGCACCAACCCTATTGTTATGCAGACATTTGCTTTGATGGATAAAATGGCCGACCAAATAAAAGTAAACGGCTTTTCAATTTATTATACTGCCATTATACTATTTAGTAATTCAATAACCTTTGTTATTTTTGGAATGATAGGTGGAATTTTTGGCAGAATTTTGATT
>JBJKPP010000121.1:0-2865 GCA_046706145.1 Ignavibacteriaceae bacterium
GAAAATTATATAACCTACGCTTTGAGAACAAATGATAACGGGAATCAAAACATTACGGCTGTTTCTCTTGGCAAAAAAAATGTTTCCTGGAATCTATTTAATTTCTTTAAAGTTTTTATTATTCACGTTGTTTTAATAGTTCTCCTTTGGCTGACAATTTTCCTAGTTAGGTTTAAACATTTCAACTATAGTTTTAGAATACAATTATTGGTTTCCTTATTGTTGGTTTCGATTATTCCGCTAATCATACTAGCATTTTATAACCAATATATTGTTGCGAAAAGGACAGAATCTTCCATTTTCGAAGAACTAAGCCAGAGATCAAATTATGTTGCCGATGAGATAACAGACGAACTAGGTGAAACAAATAATATGGATAAGGCCTTTTATACCGTAAGCAGGGAACTAGGAATAACATTTTCAATTTATGATGGTTCTAACAGAATTTTCAGCGCTAAAAGGGAATATTATAGAAGCGGATTATTACCTTCTAAATTAAACCCCCAGGCATATTACAGCTTATTTTATCAAACTTACAGAGAATATTTGACGAATGAGAGAATTGAGAATTTCAATTATAATGCCTTCTATAGAAAAGTGACTTTTAATAACAAAGAATATGTAATTGGAGTTACAGATGCTTTTAATAGGGTGAAGCTAACTTTTTCAACTGTTGATATCGATGTTTTTCTATTTGGGATTTACTCATTTGCAACATTAATAATTATTCTTGTCAGCACCTTCCTGGCTAACAGAATATCTTTACCGATAAGAAAATTAACCAGGGCAACAACTGCTGCTGCTCACGGAGACTTAAGCATTAGTGTTTCAAATGACCAACGAGGAGAATTAAAAGAATTGGTTGACGGCTTTAATAACATGATTGAAGAACTTAAGAAAAATCAAATTGAAATTGCAGAACTGGAGAGAGAAAGTGCTTGGAAGGAAATGGCAAAGCAAGTTGCTCATGAAATAAAAAACCCTCTTACTCCGATGAAACTTGCAATACAACAGCTAGTTTCACTTTTTAAAGAAAAGAATCCCAAATTTGATTCCGTATTTGAAAAGCTATCAGGAACTATATTAAACCAGATTGAAAACCTTAGCTTAATTGCATCGGAGTTCTCCGGGTTTGCCAAAATGCCTTCAATAAAAATGGGAAAAGTGAATTTAGTTGATGTCATAAAAGATGTTATAAATCTGTATTCCGAGGAAGAAGTGGAAATTCAATTTGTGAATAACTCCGATGAAGTTCTTGTGGAATCAGACAAAACCCATTTGAGACGTACATTTATTAATATGATTAGAAATTCGATTCAAGCCGGGGCATCAAAAATAACAATTTCTATTTCAGTTAAAGAACATATTTGTGAGATTTTAGTTGAAGATAACGGCAGCGGGATAAATGAAGAATTTAAAGAAAAAATCTTTGAGGGAAATTTCACTACTAAGAAACACGGAATGGGAATAGGATTAAAACTCAGCAAAAGATTTATGGAAAATGCCGGGGGAAATATTTATCTTGTCCGTTCGGGAGAATATGGAACCACTTTCAAATTAGAAATCCCAATTGTTAAGTAGTATGACTGGTATTTTAACAGACCACCAGCTAAAAGCGCTGGACATTGAAAATCACCTAGCCCTAACAGCAAATGCCGGTTCAGGCAAAACATATGTACTGAAGAAAAGGTTTGTTGAAATTCTGATGCAGGACAAGGCTAATATTAGGAATATTGCTGCTATAACATTTACCGAAAAAGCTGCTTCCGATTTATATAAGAAAATTGCCGAAGAGATTGAGTCCAGGCTGGAGGTTGAAACAGAAAAAGAAAACATACGAAAACTCGAAAGATTTAGAAGACAGCTCGTTTCAGCAAACATTTCAACTATCCATTCGTTTTGCATAAATATTCTTCGGGAATTCCCGGTAGAAGCGGGTTTAGATGCCAACTTTATTCCAATAGATGCGCGACTTTCCGACGAACTAATCGAGGTTTCCGTAGAAGAGACAATAAAGAATTCTTTCTACAATGAAAGGCTGGAAAAAGATTTAAAAAAGCTAATTAGAATTTTTGGTTCAAAGAGTCTATTTGCGGGACAGCTAATCAGCCTGATTAAAGACAGGAAAAATATTCTTTCTCTTGAAGAAGATATTTATCAGAATTCCGAAGATGGAATAGCCGATTTTTTCTATTCTACCACTATAGAATATTTTAACAAAATATTTCAGCCTGACAAAGAAAAGATTGTAAAAAGATTCGAAAAAATAATTAATGAGTTAAAAGAAAATGAATCAAAAAGAGTATATGCAGAAGAAATTGCTGTTATTCTTAAAAGAATTAGCGAAAGTGAGAAGGCAGAGGAAATTCTCAATGCGTTTAACGAATTAGCAGACTTGTGCCTGACTAAAAGTAAAGAGAAATTTTACAGCAAAATATTTCCCAAGGAATTCTTTATAGAATATGAGAAAGAATTTAATGAAATAAGAAATTACATAGTCGACATTTTAAGTTTAGATATACCCAAGAACCATAGAGAAATCGAATTAGAACTTGCGCGTTTTGGAAAAAGCATCCTCAACATTTTCAAAGCAGCAATAGAAACATATACCCAAAAGAAAGGTGAGAATGGTTATCTCGATTTTGAAGATATTCTGCTTTTTACAAGAAAGATTATAAATAATGAGTATGTGAAGAAATCCTTATCGGAGAAGTTCACTTACATAATGGTCGATGAATATCAGGATACAAACGAAATTCAATACAGAATATTTTTACCGATTCTAGAGGATCTCAAAAAAGGAAATCTTTTTGTGGTCGGCGACGAAAAGCAAAGCATATATATGTTCCGTGATGCCGAGCTTGA
>JBJKPP010000122.1:0-35526 GCA_046706145.1 Ignavibacteriaceae bacterium
GTTTAAGATATCTTTAATTTTATCATTCAATTCGTTTAATGAAATTTCATCGTACATTATATCAAGATTCTTCACCTTCCAATCATTTGCCAACTTGTTCCATATCTCTTTTCTAATTTCCATGTTGCAGTGAGCGGAATCGATACCAAGAAGAGAAACTCCCCTAAGGATAAGTGGATATACTGATAAATTCAATGAACTGTTTGATAACAATCCACAAATAGCTACAGCTCCACCCGTCTTTGTCGACTTTATTGCTTGTTCTAAAAATTTCCCGCCTACAACATCAATTACATTTCCCCATCTTTCATGCATTAGAAGTTTATCAGAATCAGAAAGTAATATTTCTCTATTAACCACGTTACTCGCACCAATTTTTTCCAGAAAATCTTTCTTATAAAATTTTCCCGTAGCAGCGGTTATATTTTTATAGCCTGCCCTCTGTAAAATTGCAATGGACATTGAGCCTACACCGCCAGTTGCACCAGTTACTAAAAATTCATCTCGCCTATCGCTTAAACCATTTTTTCCCATTTTAAATAATGACAGCGCAGCTGTAAATCCCGCTGTACCATAAACCATGGCTTCTTTTAATGATAATCCCTTCGATAATTTTAATACCCATTCTGAAGGAACACTTATATACTGAGAGAATCCGCCAAATACATTTGCACCTAATTCAAAGCCTGTTACAATTACCTCGTCCCCTTCGGAAAATAATTTCGATTTGGTCTTCACAACAATTCCAGCCGCATCAATTCCCGGAATATGGGGATATTTTTTAGTCACTCCTTTATGCCCTGTTGCCGATAACGCATCCTTATAGTTCAAGGATGAATATTTCACGTTAATCAAAAGATCCCCTTTGGGCAAGAAACCTTCATCTTTTTCTACAATCCGAGTTTCAATTTTACCTGCTATTTCTTCCGCCACAAATGCTAAAAACTTCATTTTCAGTAGTCCTCAAATAATATTGGAGGTTATTATTTCTAAGAGAAGAATCGCAAAGCATAAAATATTAAAAAAATCTCAAAAATGGCTGAATTCTATGGCCATAAATCATATTAACTAATGGGGCATATTTTCGTCGATTTTAGAGTATCAAAATGGAACCCAATTAAGGTATGGTATATAATTTGTGTACTATTTTGCAACAATTAAAATTTGACTGATTTTTTAACCTTGGCCTTAACAGGAGGAAAAAATGGAATTATCCAGAATCGCATTTTTGGAAACATACAATCTTGAGGATAACGGTGGTATTATGGGCGCTATTTTAGTAACAGACACAGAAACTAAACCTATTGAATTTAGGGTTACAGCACCTATAAAAACCACAAATTTTCAGAAGACACTTTACGGAGACGTTTTATCTGAACACATACTTGTTGAATTGATCTCCCTGCCTCTCATAAATGCTATAAACGAAGAGGTTGATTTGATTGTAGTGAAAGACCCCTTGTTTTTGGGTGTTAATAATAAGCAAGGTATTAGGGTGGTAAGAATTACCAATTCTGATGGGAAAGAGAAAAGTAATAATAGCAATTATGTTGGAATAAACACCTCTAGTATGTTCATAGAGACTTCCAAGAAATACGAATCAGAATTACAGGAAATTAAGGAGTTGATGACCGAGCTTTCTGAAGGCCGCAACCTTTTAGAGCCTTTTGAAAGATTAAAAGTTGCTTGCGAACAGGTACATCTGCAAAAAACGAGTGAATAAATTTATTAATAATGTATAAGATTTTAAGGAAAAAAGTTGCCTCCACGGTCAACGATATTGATGCACCGGAACAGTTTGAATGGTTAAAATGGCTTAGAGCACCTCACAACGAATCACTTCCTATAGATAATATATATCATACAGTTAAAGAAGTTACTGACCTAAACCTACAACTTTCTGCACCATTGTCGGAAAAGATAGAACTCGATGAAATAGAGACCGAATTAGTTGAGGGAAAATATCAGAAGAAATTTTTTATTTCTAAGGTTAAAACAAATAAGGTTTTCTTAAAACTCGCCCGTCCACAGACAAAAAAAATACAACTCTTTGACCCAAGCGGAACAAGCGTTATATTTTCATCAAAGATAGAACATAAAGATGACAAAACTTTAATTACAAATAAATTAGGTAAAGCTTCAACTACTGTTACTAAACTAGATACATCTGTCCAAAACTATTCATTAAATGCTTCGAGTCCTGCAATTTCAAAGTTGGACTTCGTGCCGGATAAACCAGTTACATACGATAAAATGGAACACGCTGAAAACAAAGTAACAAAGATTGAGTTACTGAATGTTAATAATGATGACGCAGTAAAAATTGACAACTTTAATTTATTAATGGGAGCTCCTGATATCAGATTTATTGACGTTTCGGATATTCGTAATCTCCTGGATTCATTGTACAATCAAAAAATTAATACCACCACTCATAAAGTTAAAATTGATTATTTAAACTCTGTACCTCAAATTGCTAAGGCTAAAATATTGAACGCCGAGAATTTGAGAGTTCCGACGTATTTTTTAAAAAATATCTTCTTAAACAAGATAAAAATTTCCATAAACTTATTACAAAATATCTCGGAAGCAGAAACTTATCAAAAAGAATTATCTTCATATAATAATTCAGAGCCTGCTGAAGAAGAAATAGTTTATTTGCCAGTGTATGAAGACCAATCTATACTGGAATATGTTGATCACTTGCTCAATGACAATAAGGCTCCAGAGGAGGTGGAGCAGGAACCTGTTGTAGAAGAAACAAAAGATGTTGAGGAATCTAAAAATCTAGTTTTGGACCTGAACGACTACTTATTAGAATTCCAAAAAGAAGGCGTCAAATTTTTATTAAAAAATAAAAAGTGTTTACTAAATGATGAACCTGGACTAGGGAAAACTGTTCAAGCCGTTTTTGCACTTAAAATGCTGCTGGATGATAAGAAAATAAAATCCTTTTTGATAGTTTGTAGAAGTGAACAAATTGGAAACCTAACATACAGCGAACAACTAGGAAAACCCATAGGATGGGAAGGTCATTTGACAAAATTTCTCACCAAAGATTCTTTCTCTAGTGTAACTGGAGATAAAGAAGAAAGAAGGAAAATTTGGGAAGAGAAAAAACCGGGTTATCTGGTAACTTATGAAGACTTAGTTTATGACATAGAAATAGGTTCAATTAATAATGACACACTGAAAAATATAGATTGTATCATACTCGACGACGCTGAGGAATTATCAAATGTTAAAATAGAAGTCAGCAGCGAAATAAAGAATATTTCATCAAATTACATATGGTATTTCTCTGGTCAACCTGATAAGTATATACAAGATAGTCTGAAAAGTATTGATGAAACCAAGGGTTCCATGCTTTCTTTAAGAAGAAGCAAAGAAGAACTATTTGGTAAGCTTCAAAATATTATTAGAAAAGAAGTTTGGGTTGACTTAGATGAAGAACAAAGAGTCGAATATGATAATACCCTCCAGATCGGAAAAGAAAAAATATCGAAACTTCTACAAGCTGGGAATCCGTTTATTGTTCAATCAAATATATATACCCTTCTACATCAACTGAAGCAAATTTGTAACTTTTCTGAAAGCAAAAATTCAAGTCGGAAAGCAGAATCTTTGATAAAAAAGATTGAACAGCTTGTTAGGAATGACAAAAAGGTCATGATTGTTTCCCAGTACGATAAAATGGGAACAAATAAAATTGCTCATTTACTAAGGGAGAGTGGCATATCATACCTGTCGTGCAACAATGGTATGTCAATTACGGAATTAGAAAATATAAAGAAACAATTTAAAAGAGATAGAAAAATATCCGTTCTAATTAACGGACTAAAATCTTCAAGGTCCTCAAGGATTGCTGAAGTTGGTTATTTTATTCATTTCGATCAATGGTGGAATCCTTCTTCAGTATGGAAAATGGAAGATACAATCTCAAAACCACATGAAGATACTTTCAGGTTGAAAGAGAACATTATTATCTATGAATATTTCACTAAAAACACTTTTGAAGAAGAGCTTAGAAAGTTACTTTGTAAAAAGGGATTGCTCAATAGAGAGATCGTTGAACTTCTCAATGCAGAAACCATTAATGAAATTGTATCAATAGATGAATGGATGGAAATACTAGGGATTGATTCTAATACCGTTGAAGAAGAACCGGTATCTGATAAATTAAAAGTAATTTCAAAAACTGACCTAACTCGTAAAATAGAGATCTTCTTTTCAAGGATAGGATACAAAAATGTTTCCTTAAGTAAGGGGAAGCGTAACGACGAGTTTAATATGGTAGGAACATTAATTACCGAAAACAGAAAAATAAAAATGTCCGCCAAATGTTTGTTATCAGAAGAATATAGTACAGATGATATTATGGAAGGTATAAGCACACTGGAATTAGACAAATACAGTGAAAAGAAATTTTTAATTCACTTCAACGAATCTTCGGAAAATGTATTATCTTTATTAAAATCATCAGTAATAGTAATCAACAAAGATTTACTCGCCAATTACCTTGCAGATTTCCTTCTAATTTAATCTTTTACAGTCTCAACAGAAGCTGTACCTTTTATATAATGAATTAATTGGTCAATCATATATTCCTTTTCTCCGATTATAGCCTTAACCACATCACCTATAGAAATTATTCCTACTAATTTGCCATTAGCTAAAACAGGAAGGTGTCTAATCTTTTTATTTGTCATTAAAGCCATACACTCGCCTACATCTTGCCCCGGCTCTACATAAAAAACCTTTGAAGACATTATTTCTTTCACTGGAATTTCTTTTGAAGACCTCCCTAATAAAACCACTTTCCTGGCATAATCTCTTTCAGAAAAAATGCCAACAACATTATCATCTTCAATTACAAGGAGAGCCCCTACTTCTTTTTCAGCCATCAATTTTAATGCATCGAAAACTTTGCTTTCAGGGTGAACAGACCAAACTTCTGCCCCTTTTCTTTCCAAGATTTGAGTTACTTTCTCCATCAAATGATCCTTTCTTTTTGTTTTGTGGTTTCAAAAAAAACAATTGGAAAGACGAAAATAACCGGTAAAAAGAAATGCTTATGACAATTTAGAACTATATAGTTAAAAAACAAGAAAAATGTTATACTTTTTTAATATCTAATACCATTGCCTATAACAACTATCTATAGCATACAAAAATTACCTTGCTGATTTCCTCTCTTTTATAATATTTATTAAGCTTCCGGCTAGAACCATTTCTATTTGTCTTGTTGATAAATTGTGTCTTAGTTTAAAACTTAGACCTGAAGAAATATCTTTTATAATAATATTTTTCTTTTGCGGAATTGTACTCCTAAGATTTTCTAAAACTAAAATGTTTCCTTGCCCTATTTTGTTGTATTCATTTTTATCAACAAAAGTAAGTGGAAGAATTCCAAAATTAATCAGGTTCTGCCAGTGAATTCTTGCAAAACTCTTTGCTATTACAAATCTTAATCCTAAAAACCTGGGAGCTATTGCTGCGTGCTCTCTTGATGATCCCTGCCCATAATTTTCTCCACCTACAATAATAAAACCAGTATTTTGATTTTCAATGGCCCGGTCATAAAAAGATTCATCAATTTGGCTATATACGAATTTGCTTATTTCAGGAATATTACTCCTGTAAGGAAGAACCTTTGCTCCTGCGGGCATAATTTCATCAGTAGAAATATTATCTGCTACTTTCAGTAAAACCGGGATTTCATACTTATCATTCAATGTATCAAATTCAGGAAGAGAAGCTATGTTTGGACCTTTTTCTAATTTAATGTCATGTCCATTTTTAGGTGGTTTGACAAGCATTTCAGTATTTAAAATTATTTTATCAGGCTCACTGAATTTTGGATATTCCTTTTCAAGTGTCCTCGGGTCAGTAATTACACCTTTCAGCGCTGAAGCGGCTGCTGTTTCAGGGCTGCACAGATAAACAGAATCTTCTTTGGTTCCCGACCTTCCAGGAAAATTTCTTGGAACTGTTCTAAGGCTAATTCTTCCCGTTGCAGGAGCCTGCCCCATACCTATGCAACCATTGCATCCTGCTTGGTGTATCCGGGCTCCAGCGTGAACTAGTTTTCTAAGTAAACCCAGGTCAATTAAGTTCTCTAATATCTGTCTCGAAGTAGGATTAATATCAAACGAAACTCTATCGTACACCTGCTTCCCTTCTACAATTAATGCAGCAACTGCAAAATCTCTTAACCCAGGATTTGCAGAAGAACCAATATAAGATTGATAAATTTCTTTACCGGCAACATCTTTTACACGCACAACATTTCCAGGACTACTTGGCTGAGCAATTAGGGGTTCAAGCTCCGATAAATTGATCTCTTCATTTTCATCATATTCTGCATCAGAATCTGTTTTTAACTCAATCCAATCCTCTTCTCTACCTTGAGTTTTCAAGAATTCTCTAACTTTTTCATCAGATGGAAATACTGAGGTAGTTGCGCCTAACTCTGCACCCATATTTGTAATTACATGTCTATCCATTGCAGTCAGGTTATCTAGGCCCGGCCCATAATATTCCACTATCCTTCCCACTCCTCCTTTTACACTATGCCGGCGGAGCATTTCTAAAATAACATCCTTTGCACTAACCCAATCAGGTAACTTTCCAATTAACTTCACTCCTAAGACTTTAGGCATGCTAACATAAAACGGTTCGCCAGCTATTGCTAAGGCAACTTCCAGTCCACCTGCTCCTATTGCAAGCATTCCAAGCGAACCTGCAGCAGGTGTATGGCTGTCAGAACCAAGCAGTGTTTTACCAGGAATACCAAATCTTTCCATATGAACAGGATGGCTAACACCATTTCCTGGTCTGCTATACCAGACTCCAAACTTCTTACAAGCGCTTCTCAAAAAAAGATGATCATCAGCATTTTTATAATCCTCTTGAATAAGATTATGATCTACATATTGGGCAGATAACTCGGTTTTTGCTTTTTCTACTCCCATCGCTTCGACTTCAAGCATTACTAGTGTTCCGGTTGCATCTTGGGTTAGAGTTTGATCTATTTTTAATCCGATTTCTTTCCCCAGAGCCATCTCTCCGCTGACAAGGTGACTTTCAATTAGTTTTTGTGTTACATTTTTTCCCATAATATTATCGCTAATTCAAATAATTATTGTAAGATATGAAAAAGAAACAAATTATGTAAACTGTATGTGATTTGAAGAATTGTATGGTTCGTTTTCAGAAAAGAATTGAAGTGGGAAAATATTTAAGTCCAAAATAAAAAAAGCCCGAATACTTCGGGCTTTTAATTTAACAGTTCGCCTTAACTTCTTTTTATAAAATAATAATCAGCTTCATGTTATTATTTATTTGCAGCCTCCAGGGTATAAACACCACTAAGAATTTGCCAATTTCCATCAACTTTCAGCAACGTTAAGAACCCTGATTCCTTAACACGAGTATCTAATAATTCTACTTTTGCAATAGCAGTATTATCATGTACATCAAGAGAATTGATATTTAATTTCGATTTCCATGCACCAATTTTTCCATTCTTAACCATATCAATATATTCATCTCGAGTTAAAGGAGTCTGACTCTTTGTAAAATTGTTACACTTGACAAAGGAAAAATTCTTGGACAAAATGCCATCTAAAGTGTTAAAGTCATTATTTTCAGTAGCGTTTACAAATTTTTCTATAGTACTTTTTACTGTTGTTTCTTCGCTGGGGCTAGGATTTACCATACCAAACGTAAGAATGGAAAACGATAAAATTAGAACGACCACAGAAATTCTCTTTATTAATTCCATAATTCACCTCTATTGTAATAATTTTTTAATGCGTAAACGTTACAAAGTTACATTATAAATACGTTATATATTTTAAGTTCGGTGATATAGTTTGATAGATGGTTTATTCAATTGTTAGAACTCACATATTAAATAGCAGCACCTGTAATAAAAATTTCCATATATGTGAGCAATCTAATAAATCTATTATGATGTGATCCTCATATAAAAAATTTGTGATATTTTTTATATTTTTGATGAATATCCTATAAGTATTAACAATGAAAAAAGTAAAAGGCAGTCTTTATATAACGTTTGTTTTAGGCATAATTTCTTTCATTTTTTTATTTGTTGATATAGTTATAATACTTAATCTTCAGAAAGGAATTGTTGATCAACAATTTGAAATGAGAGTAATTACCTACAGCATAATTCCATTTGCCCTTTTTTATATCTCATTTTTTACCTCTTTTTACTATATAATAAAGTTTCTCAAGAAAAGTATTAAACGGATCTATCCATAATTAATTGAAAAGATCAAGTTGGGGTGATTGATCAATAATCGAATCGAATGATTTTCCCAAAAGAATGAGCACGGAGTCAGCTATGGGCCTTAACTGCTTTTCAATGTAGTGCTCGTAGTCCAAATCATGTGGTGATAATTCCACCGGAATTGGGCCTTGCTTAGTAACGAAGTACTCCACGATTCCTTTTTCTTTATTAATCATTTTTGCTGCTCTAACCTGCGGCGGAAGGTTTACGTAATCCTCGGGATTTTTTCTAAGTCTTTTCTTATAAGTTAGTTTATCATCAAATTCTCCATCATACAATTTTTTTGTAAATTCTTTAATCCAATCATCAACATCAACCCCATAGAAAATTCTTTTATAAAGTTCAGTTTGAAAATCTTTAGCCAACCTCGTCCAATCTGATCTCACAAATTCCATCCCAACGAATTCTATTTTTTCCTCACTATTATCCATCACCAAACCCGCATATCTTTTTTTGGCTCCCACTTCACTACCACGTACCGGAGTAAGAATAAACTTCCTATAATACTTTTCAAATTCCAGATTTAGATATGACTCTAATCCAAATTCTTCCTTAATTCTTTTCTTCCAATAATCATTGAGAACTTCGGATAGTTTCACCCCATTATCAACGGGAGCTACCTGATCATTCTGATTTGTCAAAACAAAGAGCGAATCCGTATCGCCATAAATTACCTGATAACCATCATCTCCTAACTTTTTCTTGCTTTGCAGCAGAAGCCATTGACCTGTGCTGGTAATTGCAGTCGGCAAAATGGGATGATAAAAACGACAGTTGTAGGCCCCCATTACTCCATAAAAACTATTCATTAGAATTTTTATCGCCTGCGATAGATATTTGTCACCTTTACTGATTGCTTCATTCCTTTGAGACAGCAAATGTGTTATAAATTCAGGGAGATGATGTTTTGTCCTGGAAAATTCATAACCCCCCGGCGTTTTAACAGGATCAATATCAGAGAGAAGCCTGGAAAGTGGATCAATCTTAAATGTTTGAATTATGGATGGATACAAACTCTTGAAATCCAGGAGAATAACGTTATCATAAATTCCTGGGATAGGATCAATAACATAGCCGCCTGCCGCAGCCGAACCTCCTTCAATATCTCTTATATTTGGTGCAACATAACCGCTTTCATGAAGCTTTGGCAGATAAAAATGGTCAAATGCTTTTGTCATCATACCAAGTTCACTAAGAAACATTCCTGAAATCTGAGCTCTTTTGACCGATTGCTCTATAACACCTGTTTTATCAAATATCTGCGAGACCAATTCTGCATCAAGTAAATTGTATTCTGCCAGCTTCTGCTTGTCGTTCTGAAAAAGTTCTTCAATTTCTTCCATCTTCGATGTAAAACTGATGAGTTTGCCTTTTCCCAGGACTTCCTGTGCAACTGTATCTAGTTTGTAATCTTCATAAGAATGGAAAGAACTTCTTAGGATTACAGGACCGTCAAAAACTACTCTACCGGGTATATCAGCAAAGTATCCCCCACTTTTTCTCAGGTCTATTAAAGCTTCATTATCCCCTCTTGCAATTTTGAATTCAACCCCAAGTTTCTCACATTTTCTTTTCAGAAAAAGAAAATCGAAACCTATTACATTCCAACCGATTATTAGGTCCGGATCAACTTTATTAAACCAATCAATAAAACGTATTAGTAGTTCATGTTCAGAAGTAAAGAATTCAATTATTTCATTTTTAACTTTTTCCTTCTCCCCGACTATAAAAACTTTTTTGAATTCGTTTGTGTCAGACTTAAAGTGAGCAGCAATTGAAAACAGCCGATTACCTTCCCCAGTTTCAATATCAATTGAAATAATCCTAAGGCGTGGTTCAACATTACACGGTGTTATTTCGGGGTTTAGAAATCTCACTAAATTATTTTTTATCACAGATTTCCCTTCAACCAATATCTGCACATTAATATTTCTTTCCATCAGAAATCTTTTAACCGGATCTACATCCGATTCATAGGTCATATATTCTTTTGCTCTAATCTGCTGGTCTGTTCTTTTCAGCTCAAATTGCTTACTAAAATAAATTGCATCGACAGGTTTATTATTGAAGTTTTTTAGAGATGTTTTTTTTCTATAGACGCGATTCTGAAGAAAATCAGTTCTTGTTTCATTTTCAACAAAGAAAACCGGCTTGAAGTTGTTTATAACTATTTCAACCGAACCTGATTCTTCGGAAACACCGTAAAGATATATTGTGTTCTTTTTTAGGTCTTTCCAGTTGCCCGTTAATAAAAATACCTTTGCCCTATCCATATAATTTTTCGCTTTTTCAATTCAATCTTGTGGACAGAATCACGAAAACAGAGTATATCGCTCTTTATTTTTTATCTGGCATTCTACCACCAAGCACAACAAAATTAAAAGTTTAATAGGTAGCTAAAATGCTTGTCAATAAAACGCCAATTTGCCCTTCTAACGCAAAATTGATAAACAATAAACAGAATAGAAGGAATAAAAGCAAATACGATGAAGTCCATTATGATATGAAGTTTATATAGTCATTTTTTCAATAAATTTGCAATTTTGGGCTCATTTCTACTAAAAATTTTTTCTGCGGAATTCATTTTGTATTAGCTTCAGTTTGGTAATTTGTCTCTGTTACCACGGTAAAACTCTTATATTTTTAAGGTAACTATTGAACTGTTTCTCCTGCTTAATCTATTTACTATAGAGAAATTCCAAACAGTTTTAATAATATATATTGAGTTATGAATAAAATTAATTTTTTTTAGATATTTTTTTACAAATATGTTTTTGTTAAAGGTACTTCTCATTATTTAGATCAAAGCTAGTTAAATAAACATATTTTTTGTCATCTCAGTTCATAAAATTTGTTTGGATAAATAAAAACTTTTAGTTAAAATAATTATTGGACATAAAATCTTATTGGCAAACGTAATTTCATTGAATTTTTTTGAACGAAGTAGGTTATCTTAGTACGCTCCCTTTAGTAAGAACTTTCTGAATATTTAGTATATAAGAATAATTAATATCTGCACAACTTCTAAAACTTAATTAATGATTAATTTCATTTCGCTATTTTCTATTCCATTAGCCATATCACTTACCTCGCCAACTTCATGGCTTCTGGTGCTTTTGTTTATTGTTGCCCTGTTTGTTGGCTTTAGACTTAAACCACGCCGAGTAAAAACACAAGAAAGCACCGAGATTAAAAACCTCAATGAACGTTTGAATGCGGCTCAGAGTGAACTTCATGCAAGGATGGAAGAACTAGCTGTAATAAATAAAGTGCAGGAAGGCTTAGCCAGACGTTTGGATTTCCAGGCGATAATAGATCTTGTTGGAGACAAAATTCGCGATGTGTTTCAGTCACAAGTTGTTTCCATCTCAATGTACCATGCAGAAACAGATATGATACATCATCGGTATGTATTTGAAATGGGAAAAAGATTTTATTTTGACAAACCCCAAGAGATAGACTCTGATAGAAAAGAAATTATTCTAACAAAGAAACCAATGGTATTCAATACTAAGGAAGAAATAATAGAACATAGCGGCGGCGGGGTTATAGCAGGGGAATTACCTGAATCCTTCATGGGAGTTCCAATAATATTGAATGAACAGGGTCTAGGTGTAATTACTATTCAGGATTTGAATAGAACGAACCTATATAATGAGAAAGATGTTCAGCTGCTTATGACGTTAGCATCGAACATGGGAGTTGCTCTAGAAAATGCAAAATTATTTGAAGAGACCAACCGTCTTCTTAACGAAACACAACAACGAAATGCAGAACTTGCAATAATAAATAGTGTTGGCGAGGCTATGTCGAAACAGCTTGACATTTCGACAGTGACTCGCATAGTTGGAGATAAGGTAAGAGATATATTTTCAGCAGAAGCCACAGAGATACTTCTACTGGAAAATGAAATAAACATGATTAATGTGCCTTACTCCTATTACAAAGGTTATCAAACTGTCAAACCTTTCCCATTAGGTGAAGGCATGACCTCGGAAGTTATACTATCCGGCAAACCACTGGTCGTTGGATCCTTAGCTGAGCAGAATAAACATGGAGCTCTTAATGACGAATCAGTTGGAGAAGCTGATTTAACTGAATCTTATATGGCCGTACCTATAATTGTTGGCAAGAAAACATTAGGCGTTGTCAGTGTTCAAAGTTATAAGCAAAATGCGTTTGACGATAAAAGCGTACTCCTTTTATCCACCCTGTCTGCAAATATGGGTGTTGCGTTGGAAAATGCTAGGCTTTTTGAGGAAACAAGAAAATTACTTGATGAAACCACACAGCGAAATGCCGAGCTGGGAGTAATTAATAGCGTCCAAGAAGGCTTGGTTGCAAAAATGGAGATGGGCTCTATTTACGAATTGGTTGGAGATAAAATACGAAATATTTTTGATGCTCAGGTTGTCATGATTGCAAGTTTTGACCATGATCAAGAAATTGAAAATATTAATTTCCTTCTAGAGAAAGGGGTAAGATATTATCCCAATTCAAGACCAATGGACAAGCTGAGAAAATATCTAGTTGAAAACCGCCAATCAATCTTAATAAATGAAAATTCTGAAAAAGGAATAATAAAATATGGTCTAAATGCGTTACCTGGGACAGAATTCCCAAAATCATTGTTATTTGTACCTTTGATAATAAATGGTAGAGTAAATAGTTACATAACCTTACAGAACGTAGATAAAGAAAATGCCTTTAGCGAGTCAGACGTTAGACTTCTCACAACACTAGCAAATAGTATGAGTGTAGCTTTAGAGAATGCCCGCCTATTTGACGAAACGAATCGTTTACTTAATGAGACTAAACAAAGAAATGCTGAACTTGGAGTTATAAACAGTGTACAAGAAGGATTAGTTGCACAAATGAATATGCAATCTATCTATGATATGGTTGGAAAGAGAATAAAAGAATTGTTTGATGCACAGGTAGTGGTTATACGGACGTACAATTTTGATAATAAATTAGTCAATTTTAATTACGTGATTGAAAAGGGTGAAAGATTTCGTCCTGCTGCACAACCTTTTGATAATTTTACGAAACACCTGATTGATTTCCACAAACCTCTATTAATCAATCAAAATTTTGTTAATGAAATAACAAAATTCAATGAAAAAGCGGCCTTAGAGGGCGAGGTTCCGAAATCTGCAGTTTATGTTCCCATGATAGTAGGCGGTGCAGTAATTGGCAACGTCAGTTTACAAAATGTTGACCGTGAAAATGCTTTTACTGATTCGGATGTGAGGCTACTTACTACCTTAACTAACAGTATGAGTGTAGCATTAGAAAATGCAAGACTATTTGATGAAACAAACCGGCTTCTTGATGAAAGCCAACAGAGGAATACCGAGCTTTCCATTTTGAATGCCATTCAGCAGGGTCTAGTTATGGAGATGGACTTCGATGGTATAATTAACCTGGTGGGAGACAAATTAAGAGAAGCATTAAATTTTCAGGACCTAGGAATAAGAATTTATGACAAGGAGAAAAACCTAATCAACTATCCTTACGAATATGAACATGGGGAAAAGCTTTCACTTGAACCTCGCGCACCTTATGGTGTTACGGAATATGTTTTGAAAACAAAACAGACATGCCTTTTACGAAGAAATACGGTAGAGGAACGAAATAAATTTGGGTTCACCGGCCCAACTCATATAGAAGGAACTGATATGAGCAAGTCCTTAGTTGCTGTTCCAATTACTCTTGGTGAAGACGTGCGTGGTCTTTTTCTTATCGAAAATTACGAAAATGAAGACGCCTTCAGTGAATCTGATATAAGACTTCTAACTACTCTTGCTAACAGCATGAGTGTAGCGCTTGAGAATGCCAGATTATTTAACGAGACTAACCATCTTTTAGAAGAAACAAGACAGCGTGCCGCCGAACTTAGTACAGTAAACAGCATTAGCAAAGCTTTAGCTGCTCATTTAGAATTAGATAAGTTGATAAATCTAGTAGGCGAAAGAATGCGTGAGCTGTTCAAAGCAAACATGGCATATGTTGCATTATGTGATAAGAAAAATAACATGATTAATTTCCCCTATGGCTATGGTGATGATTTTCCTCCTATGCCTTTGGGTGAAGGATTAACATCTCAAATAATCATAAAGGGTGAGCCTTTATTAATTAATCGCGAAATAGATGCCATGACAGCTCAGATGGGAATAAAGAGAAAAGGCCTGCCTTCCACTTCTTACTTAGGAGTGCCAATTCCTCTTGGCAATGAAATTATAGGAGCTATTAGTGTACAGAGCACTGAACAGGAGAATAGATTTAGCGAAGATGACATGAGACTTCTCAACACTATTGCTGCAAACGTAGGAATTGCAATAAATAATGCAGAAGCATACCGTCAGTTAAATATTACTGTTGAACAGTTGAATGAAACACTTAAGGATCTAAAATCTACTCAACAACAGCTTATAACACAAGAGAAGCTGGCCTCACTTGGACAACTGACTGCAGGAATAGCTCATGAAATAAAAAACCCTTTAAACTTTGTGAATAATTTTGCAGAGATTTCAATGGAACTGGTAACAGAGTTGGAAGAAAATATAGCAAATGTGAAAGATAAAATTCCAGCAGAGAAAGTAGATGCTATTTTAGAGATTCTGAAAGACCTTGAAGAAAACGCTAAAAGAATAAATCAACATGGGAAACGTGCTGATAGTATCGTTAGGAGCATGCTTCAACATTCAAGAGGCAAGGCTGGCGATCGACTTATCTCTGATATCAATGCGATGCTGGAAGAAGATTTAAACCTGGCATATCATGGAATGCGTGCTAGAGACACTTCATTTAATATAACAATCGAGAGAGATTTTAATAAAGACTTACAAAAAATTTCGGTTGTCCCACAGGATATTAGTAGGGTTTTCCTAAATATTATCAATAATGGATTTTATGAGGCTAACAAAAAGAAGAAGAAATTGAACGGAGAATTCTCTCCTACTCTAAAAGTAACTACTATAGATTTAAAAGATAGAATTGAAGTACGCATAAGAGATAACGGGAATGGAATTCCATTAGAAGTTAGAGACAAACTTTTTAACCCATTCTTCACCACTAAACCAAGCGGTGAAGGAACCGGACTCGGATTATCCTTAAGCCATGACATAGTGGTTAAACAGCATCAAGGAGAAATTAGGTTTGAAACTGAGCCGGGGCAATACACAGAATTTATTATATGTTTACCAAGAAATATCAAATAGTAACAAATTAAATTTCAAACAATAAACCACGAGACATCAGTGAGATTAATGGTTGTAGATGACGAGGAGGATGTGCAATTCCTCTTCCAGCAGAAATTTCGTAAAGAGATTAAGTCAGGAGAGATACAAATGCATTTCGCATTTGATGGTAAATCGGCTTTATCTTACATAGAAGCGTTGGAAAATCCGGAAGGATATTTAATTTTAAGCGACATCAATATGCCGATAATGAATGGAATTGAGCTTTTGAAGGAGTTGAAATCGCGATACCCTAAACTAAAAGTAGTAATGATAACTGCGTATGGAGACGAACAGAATTTTAATCTAGCAAAAAAACACGGTGCGGACGAATATTTCACAAAACCCATTGAGTTCGATGCGTTGAAAAATAAAATAAACAGTCTAATTTTAGAAAAGGAAAAATAAAATGTCTGTAAGAATCCTCGTGGCAGATGATGAGCCTGATCTAGAACATCTTATCCGCCAAAAATTCAGAAAGAAAATTAAAGATAACGAATACGAATTTGTATTTGCTCAAAATGGCGCCGAGGCTTTGGAGGTTTTAGGAACTAATGATTCTATAAATTTAATTCTTACAGATATTAATATGCCTGTAATGGATGGATTGACTCTTCTTACTAAAATTAAAGACTTAGACAACAGATTAATGAGATCAGTAATTGTATCTGCCTACGGTGATATGGACAATATTAGAACTGCAATGAACAGAGGAGCTTACGATTTTGTTACTAAACCAATAGATTTAAATGATCTTGAAATTACTATTGAAAAATCTTTGAAGGAAATTGCTTTATATAAAGAAGCTATGCTTTCACACGACAAACTAGTAGCCATTCAGCAGGAACTGGACATAGCAACAGCAATTCAAACATCAATTTTGCCTAAAGTTTTTCCACCTTTTCCTGAAAGGAAGGATTTTGAAATCTATGCAGAAATGATAACAGCAAAAGAGGTTGGAGGCGATTTATATGATTTTTTCTTAATCGATAAAAACAGGCTTGGAATACTAATAGGGGATGTTTCCGGGAAAGGTATTGCGGCTGCATTATTAATGGCGGTTTGTAAGACTCTTCTAAAAGCAACTGCATTAAAAGGCATTCCAACTGATAGAATATTAACTGAGGTTAACAATGTTATAGCAGAAGATAGTCCTTCCAATATGTTTGTGACTGCGTTTTATGGTGTTTTAGACACAAGAAACGGCGCTTTTGAATATACAAATGCAGGACATAATAATCCATACTTTATTCCCTCACAAGGAGAGCCTACTCCATTAAAAGACATTGGAGGATTAATTTTAGGTGCAATGAAAGACGCTGAATATGAATCCAATATTATAATGCTTAAACCCGGAGATACGCTTCTTTTCTATACAGACGGTGTAACCGAAGCAATGGATGCAAAAGAAGAAGAATTTGGTGAGGAGAGATTATTAAAAACTATAAATTCAAAAAACGGTCTCAGTGTAAACCAACTTACATATCATCTAATCAACGAAGTTCAGAGTTTCTCTGGAGGATTACCTCAAGCAGATGACATAACATGCCTTGCCGTAAAGTATTTGAAAAAATAAAGTCTCGTTTAGCTACTCAACTGTAACACTTTTTGCAAGATTTCTCGGCTGGTCAACATTTAATCCCTTCTTAACTGCAATATGATAGGCAAGAAGCTGCAAAGGAATTACAGTGAGAATGGGCATTAACATTCTTATCGTATCAGGGATTTTTATACTATAATCTACCATCTTATCAATTTTATCGTCACACTCGCTAGCGATTGCTATAATCCTTCCCTTTCTTGCTTTTACTTCTTCAATATTGCTAATAATTTTATCGTAGGTAGAATCTTTTGGGGCAATGAAAATAGCCGGCATATTGTCGTCAATTAAAGCAATTGGTCCATGTTTCATTTCTGCAGCAGGATATCCTTCCGCATGGATATAAGAAATTTCTTTGAGTTTTAAAGCTCCTTCAAGAGCAACCGGAAAATTATATCCTCTTCCAAGATACAGGAAATTGCTTGCGTCCTTAAATTCTTCGGCTATATGTTCGATCTGTTTATTCAAAGCAAGTATTTTTTCTATTTTATTAGGAAGAGAAAGAAGTTCTTCACCAATTTTTCTGCCATCTACAATGCTCATATCTTTTTTACGTGCAATCAACAAAGTAATAAGTGCTAAGACAATCAACTGTGAAGTAAATGCCTTTGTCGAAGCTACTCCAATTTCTGGTCCTGCGTGCGTGTAAACTCCGGCAACGCTTTCCCTCGCAATTGAACTTCCCACTACATTACAAATTCCAAGAACCAAGGCACCTTTGTTTTTTGCTTCTCTAAGTGCAGCCAGGGTATCGGCGGTTTCGCCGCTCTGTGTTATAAAAAATATTGCATCATCCGTATGTACAATTGGGTTTCTGTATCTGAATTCTGAGGCGTATTCCACTTCAGTTGGAATTCTGGCAAACTGCTCAAACATATATTCTCCCACCAAACCAGAATGCCATGAAGTCCCGCATGCAGAAATAATAATCCTTTTAGAATTTGCAAGCTTGTCAACAACTGATTCCAGCCCACCTAGCTTTGCATTACCATCCTCTGATATAATTCTTCCTCTCATGGAATTTCTGATAGATTCAGGTTGCTCCATGATTTCTTTAAGCATAAAATGTTCATATCCACCCTTATCAATTTCATCCAGCGACATATCAATTTCCATAACTTCCTTTTCAATATCATCATCGGCTATAGTTTTTGCAACAAATTTATCCTTAAAGACTTCAACCAATTCCCCATCTTCTAAATAAACAACCTGTTTTGTATGCGATAGAATTGCAGAGACATCGGATGCAATGAAATTTTCATTATCACCAATTCCAAGAACTAACGGAGAGCCTTTTCGGGCAGCAACTATTTTATCAGGTTCGCCCATATATATTACAGCCAGTCCGTAAGTTCCTTCAACTTCGTTTAATGCAAACCTCACTGCCTTAAAAAGAGGGTAGCCTTTCTTAATAAAACTATCAATTAAATGCACAAGCACTTCTGAATCGGTATCAGTATTAAAACCATAACCCAATTTTTTCAAACTAATTTTTAGAGTCTGATAATTTTCTATTATTCCATTATGAATTATAAAAAGCGATTTGTCTTCGTTAAAGTGAGGATGAGCGTTGGTTTCATTTGGAACACCGTGCGTTGCCCAGCGCGTATGCCCAATGCCTATGGTAGAAAACTGTGTTGTGGCATTTTCTAGTTTTTCTTCGAGCAGAGACACCTTTCCTTTATTCTTAATAAGACATGAATTACCATTTGAGAAAAAGGCAATTCCTGCAGAATCATATCCCCTGTATTCAAGTCTTTTTAGACCATTTATTAGAATTGGAACGCAGTTTTTTTCTCCTATGTATCCAACTATTCCACACATAATTTTATTCCATTATTTATATTAAATAACCAATAATGGCACAAAAATAATGCCCCATTTAACAATAAAATGCATCAAAAATCAAAGCAAATATCGAGTCACTTAGATTGCAGATGATAAATTTTGAATTATAGGTAAAAAATGAGACAATTCAGAACAGTTTTATTCCTTAACGACTTTCCGAAAATAATCTACAGTGATTTTTAATCCTTCTTTTCTATCAATTTTAGGCGTCCAATTTAATATTTTTTTTGCCTTTGTTATATCTGGTTGTCTCACCTTCGGATCATCTTCGGGTAACGGTGTGTATATAATTTTACTTTTTGTCTTGAACAATCTTAATACTTCTTCAGCAAATTCTTTAATTGTTATTTCATCAGGATTACCAATATTGACCGGTTCGGTTTCTTTAGAAAGAAGCAGTTTAAAAATGCCATTAACCAAATCAGACACATAACAAAAGCTCCTGGTTTGTGAACCGTCCCCAAAAACGGTTATATCTTCCCCTTTTAATGCTTGACTAATAAATGCAGGAAGAGCTCTGCCGTCATTAATTCTCATCCTTGGGCCGTATGTATTAAAAATTCTAACGATTCTGGTTTCCAAACCATGATACCTATGATAAGCCATTGTCATAGCTTCGGCAAATCTTTTTGCTTCGTCATAAACTCCACGGGGACCTATTGGATTTACGTTTCCCCAATAACTTTCATTCTGCGGATGAATATTTGGATCCCCATAAACTTCAGAAGTAGATGCCAATAGGAAAACTGCTTTCTTTTCCTTAGCTAATCCAAGTGCTTTATGAGTTCCCAAAGAACCAACTTTTAAGGTTTGTATTGGAAGTTTAAGGTAATCTATTGGACTGGCAGGAGAAGCAAAGTGAAGTATGTAATCGATTTTACCAGGTAAAAATATATAATTTGTCACATCATGTTTTACAAATTGAAAATTGTCATTGCCAGCTAGATGGGCGATATTGTCAGGATTTCCTGTTATTAAATTATCAATACAAATTACTTTAAAACCTTCAGACAATAATTTATCGCAGAGATGGGAACCAAGAAATCCTGCGCCGCCGGTGACAACAGCAGTTGGTTTATCCATTTAATTATATCCTCCTAAAGATTGAATATTATAATGTGACAACTTTAACCTTCCTTCAAGATTTTTTTCATAAGTTTTCTTAATATACTAATTTTTCCTGCTACGGAAACATAGACCATTAGTTGTAAATTACTGGAATTATAGTGCATATATATTAGGATATTGAAAAGAATTTAAATTTTAAGATTAATCTTTCGCAGCGCAAATATGCTAACGAAAAAACATAATACCGGACCAACTAGCAAGAGAACCAATGCATAGTAATTTGCTGATTCCACAAAAGATTTGAAGTAAACCAGACTATCAAAATATTTTAATATAAGTAAAAATATGCCGAGAGCAATTAGACCAGCTATAAAACCTATGAAAACTCCATTTATAATCACGGGTATTTTTATTGTTGAAAGTTTTGCGCCTACTAATTTCATCGTTTCGAGTTCTTCCTCTTTCAAACTTATAACCAATTTAATTGTACTGTAAACAATGTAAAGTGATATTAAGAAAAGAATTGTTGTAATAAGGAATACATATTTCTTCACATTATCAAGGAAAGACAATATAGACTCTGCAAATTTGTATTGATAAACAACGTCATCGACCCCATTAATTTGTGATAATTCATTTGTAATTTTGCTTAGTTCACCTTCCTTAACATAATCTTCCTTAAGTGTGATGGCAAACGAAACCGGTAGCGGATTGTAATCAATGATTTTTCTGAAATCCTCCCCTGTTTCTTTTATAAAGTCCTGTGCTGCTTCCTGTTTATCAATAAAATGGATTGAGCTGACATAATCTTTGCCCTGAATTAATTTTTGCATATCATCGATCTGCGATTTCGATAAACCATCTTTCAAAAAGACGTTCATCGTAATCTTATTTTTCACGGTAGATTGAAATTTATATGAGAGTTGTATTACAACCAGCGAAGCTACTATCAGCAAAACTGAAATGCTTGTCGATATCAACGAAAGAATAAATGAAGATTTAGCTCTTCCTATTGATTTAAATGCTTCCTTAAACCAAAATCTAATCATAATAATTTCTTAGTAGTTAGATTCATCAATCCATTGAGTAATGGCCCACTTTCCAGTAGTGGGATTTTTATGCAAAGATAAATTTACTCTCCCATCAACACTTACAACATCTGTAGGATTAAAAGTTACAGTTAGATTAAATGCCCGGACAATGTTGGCATTAAGAGAATCTACAGAAGACAAAACTGTTTGGTCCCAAACTAAATCCAATCTTTGCGTATTTTGGAAAAGTCCATAAGTTGTTTTCATTTCTTCATCTCTTCCCCATGAAACATCGAAATTCTGGTCGTAATCCCTATATGTAAATGTAAAATTCTGGCTAATAAACTGTCCGTATATAATTGTATCTTTAAAAGTATAAGCATACTGAAAATTCTGGAAGACACCGTCTATAGTTTTCAAGTCTGATAAGGTTGAACCCGAACTACTGGGATTTGTATCTAATGCGGGAGAAAAAGGATTTTTACAACCAATCATAGCGACGCAAAGAATTGGAAAAATAAGCCTATTAAATTTCATTTCAATAAGAAAGCTGCCCTTTAAGCTCACTCCAGCTAGGCAGACTGGTATTTTTATTATCCTGCCACGAGTAAATTACCCAAAAACTTCTTGAATCCCTAACCATCTTAAAAGTCAAATCTCCTTGATAATTCTCTGGAGTATTCGGATCTGAAAAAGGAATATCCAACACATAGGAAGCAGTATATATAACACTGTCTGCCAGAGTATTTCTTGAAATCTCATTTAGTGAAATCGTAATTTTGGCATTACTCTTAACTTTTGTTGTTAAACTGTTAAAGTATTGGCTCTCTTTTTGAACGCCCCAGTTTTCTGAAAGAACCGGGTATAAAGAAACAGCCTGGCTAGAGGGATAAAAGTGATAAGTTTGCTTGGTAAAGTTACTGTCGGAAAAAGATGCTACATAATTTTGAACGTTCAAATCAATAAGAGAATTTTCGAAGTTACTTATTAGATCATCAACGGTTACAGGTGGTTGATAGTCTGACCTCGATTGATTTGGGGGCTGCGCAGTTCTGGTTTGGAATAAGTCACAGCCAAAGAAAAATAAAGCAAAAAATAACATGAATGCGAATCTCATCTCTCAGCTATTATGATAATTCTCTTTGATGTATCAATATCAAAATTATTCCCCTTAGAATCTCCGAATATATTCTTAATTCTCATATTTCTTTTCAAAATTTCTTCTACGAGCTCAGATTTATAATACATCCTTACATTTTCTTCAAATCTTTTTTCAATTCCATCTTTTAAAATTTTTATTTTCTTTACTACACGGTTCCCTATTATACTTCTCTCTTGAATTATTTTTGTTCCATTGGTTTTTTCTTCGGATAATTTCACCAAATTATTCTCAACATAATTTCTATTGAAATAGTCTAAGACAAAGGAACCTTTTTCAGACAACTGTTTATTTACAAAGTCAAATAATCTAAAATTCTTTTCATCTTCTTCAAAGTAGCCGAAACTTGTAAATAAATTCACAATTAAATCAAACTCTTCATTCACACAGAAATGCCTCATATCAGCCTGAATGAATCTTATATCAACATTGGCAGCTTGTGCAGAAGCTCTTGCAACTTTAAGCAAATTCTCGCTTAAATCTACAGCAGTAACTTTATATCCGCAACTTGCAAAAAAAATAGAATGTCTGCCCGTACCACATGCAAGGTCTAAAATCCCTGCATCCTTTTTAAGATTAGTATTCTTAAGTATCAGATCAACAAGTTTCTTAGCGTCTTTTTCGTTTCTTTTACGATAGACATAAAGATATTCTTCTGTATTAAACCAGTCTCTAAACCATTCTGACATTAAAATTCACTTCTGCCGAGAACAGCCCTCCCAATTGTAGCTTCATCGGCAAATTCCAGGTCTCCCCCGATAGGTAAACCTCGCGCAATTCTAGAAATTTTTACTCCAAAAGGTTTCATCAACTTCGCCAAATATAGAGAAGTAGTTTCACCTTCCGTATCAGGGTTTAAAGCCAATACAACTTCTTTGAAATTTTCATCTTCAAATCTTTTAATCAATTCTTTTATTCTCAAAGAGTCCGGCCCAACTCCAGACAAAGGAGAAAGTACACCTCCAAGAACGTGATAAAGTCCGTTATATTCATTGGACTTTTCAATTGCTATAATATCGCTCGCTTCCTCAACAATGCACAACAGACTCTTATCTCTTTTGTTACTCATACATATCTCACAAAACTCACCCTCGGCAAGATTAAAACATCTTTTACAAAAATGAAGCCTGGTTTTTAATTCTTTTATAGCGTGGATAAGATTATCGACATTTTTTTCATCACTTTTGAGAATGTACAGGGCTAGCCGCTGGGCAGTTTTCTTCCCTATACTCGGTAATTTTGATAGTTCATCTATTGCGGTCTGTAAAGGTCGGGCAATTTGCAATTTACATACCCGGAATGTTTAAACCAGGAGGAATCATTCCTTTTGTCACCTTTGCCATTTCTTCTTCCATCATTTTATTGGCAGATTGTAAGGCTTTATTAACTGCCGCAACAACCAAATCCTCTAAAATATCCTTTTCTTCTTTATTTATGACCTGGGGGTCAATTTCTACGGATACAATCTCTCTGCTTCCTTTTGCTGTGGCCTTTATCATTCCCCCGCCGGCTTCTTCAGTTACTGTTTTATTTTCTAGTTCACTCTGAACTTTTTGCATCTCTGCCTGCAGTTTCTGAACCTGCTTCAGCATTCCCTGCATTCCACCTTTCATTAAGGCCTCCTAACTAATTATATTTATTATTCTTACAAGAATTCTTAAGAATTTCACTCAAATATAACAAAAGAATTGACTTTATATATTGAAATTTTATAATTTCTAAACACAAAATATCTAAAGGTAAATTTTGGTTAACAAAACTACAAAAAAAGGGGCTCTTATTGAAGACTTTGGAAGAAAGGAACTACCTTTTAATAACCAAAATTTTAGCCTTTTAGAGTATTCCGACTATTTTAGCAACGGTTTTCAGAAGAAACTTAAGTGCAAAGACCTAGGTAAAAAATTTGCCGCGATTAATTCTTATTTTTTTGAGTATCTCAACGGTTATAATATTCCAACTGCGTTTCTTGAAGTTGAAAACAGAAACTCTCTCAAATTATTAAAAATTGATAAATTTAAGTTTCACGTTAAAATTCTAAATTATATTGATAAAAGAACTGCAAAAATTTTTGGCAGAAAAGAAGGTGAGGCGCTGAATCTTCCTTTGTATGAGTTCCACTATGGCGAAGAAAAAGATAGTTTAATATCCGAAAGTCACTTATTATCATTTAACCTTTGCACTTTTGACGAATCGAGGCTTATGATTAGAATTTGTTCAAAAGTCAATGCAGTGTTAAGGTCATTTTTTGAAAGAAGAAATTTATTGTTAGCCGAAGTTAATTGTTATTTCGGCAAACACGAAAATAAAATATATATAGTTGACGATTTTACACCAAAAAGCCTGCGGGTTTTTAATCAAGATAAAAACTCAAAATGGATTGACCCGTACAAATTAGACTCATCTTCACACGTTAAGAACTATACCGACCAGATCTTCAACTTAATGAGTGTCTAAATAAATGTTAACCAGATATGGCTATCATACACTTATCATAATTGCGACCATTTGTGTTTTAATAATTGCCGCAAGTTTCATTCTTAATGATAACTTAATCAGATTTTTCATTATTTTGTTGTCGCTGTTTTTTCTGGGTTTAACAATTAACTTTTTTAGAGACCCGGAAAGACAAGTTCCTAAACAAACTAATGTTATTGTTTCGCCTGCGGACGGTAAAGTAATTTTGGTTAAGAAGCTGATGAATCATAAATATGTTACAGGAACTTCTAAGCAGATTTCAATATTTATGAGTCCATTGGATGTCCATGTGAATAGAATTCCTATAAGCGGTAAAGTTGAGTCTATAGAATATCACAAAGGCAAATTCTTCCAGGCCTTCACAGATAAAGCCGCTGAAGAAAATGAAAGAACAGAATTCGGAATTGAAACGAAGTTTGGAAGAGTCTTTTTTACACAAGTCGCAGGTGCTATTGCAAGAAGAATAATCTATGAAATAAAAGAAAATGACGACGTGATAATTGGAGAACGTTTTGGTATGATAAAATTTGGCAGCAGGGTTGATATAATAGTTCCTGAAAATTGGCAGGAAAAAGTGCAGGTTGGCAGTAAAACAACTGCGGGGGAAACTATTCTTTTCGAACACACGACATGAAATGAAAAGACGAGTAACCAGATCTATTATCCCCAATCTTTTCACAGCATTAAACATGTTTTCCGGTTTTCTTTCAGTTTTAAATGCGAGTAATGGAAAATATATTTATGCTGCATGGTTAATAATAATAGCAGCTATTTTTGATGCATTAGATGGAGTAGTTGCGCGCTTAACTAAATCAAGCAGTGAACTAGGCGTAGAACTGGATTCGCTTTCTGATGTTGTCAGCTTTGGACTCGCTCCTTCTGTTTTAATTTACACAACCTATTTGAAAAATTTCAATGAGATGGGGATTATAATTTCATCGCTGCTATTAATTGCCGGTGGATTCCGGCTGGCAAGATTTAATGTGCAACTGGTCGGATTTGACAAAGATCATTTCAAAGGTTTACCAATTCCATTGTCGGCTATAACTATATCAGCTTTTGTGCTAACTTATTTTAACAAGGGAGTTGGTTTTGAAGAACCATATCAACAGTATATAATCCCGCTAGTTATTGTCCTATCAATTCTTATGGTAAGTAGGATAAGATATGAAACCATTCCAAAGTTTACTATACAAGAATTAAAAGCTAAGCCATTTCATTTTGCGTTCATAATCCTTTCAATAATTTTACTAATTATCACCTCAGGAAAAGCGCTTATAGGCATTTTTGTTTTCATAATTCTATTTGGTATTTTTAAGCATATTTTTTCAAGAATGTCTAAATCCTCTAAGAATGTATAAAGCAGTTGTAATCGTTAAAAGAAGACCGTCGATTCTTGACCCGCAAGGGAAAGCCGTAGAAAAAGGAGCGCAACTTCTCGGGTTTAACAATGTAAAAAATACAAGAATAGGAAAGTTTATCGAATTTTTTATTGATGTTAAAGAAAGAGATAAAGCTGAAAAGGAAGTTAAACTTTACTGTGAAAAATTGCTCTCCAATCCCATAATGGAAGATTTTGAATATACTTTAGATGAAGTGAAAAATAATGGTTCCTAAGTTTGGTGTAGTAATTTTTCCGGGAGCAAACTGCGATTATGATGCTTATTATTCCATCAAGAAAGTTCTTGGTTATGATACCACTTTTTTGTGGCACAAGGACACAAATCTGGCGAACTGTAATATAATTATTCTTCCCGGTGGTTTTTCTTACGGAGATTATCTAAGAACCGGTGCAATCGCCAAATTTTCCCCAATAATGAATAGTATTATTGATTTTGCAGAAAAAGGAGGTCATGTTATAGGAATATGCAACGGCTTTCAAATTCTTCTAGAAACAGGCCTTTTACCGGGCGTCATGACGAAAAATAAATCACTTCAATTTGTTTGTAAAGATGTATATCTTTCTGTTGAAAATTATAATACAATTTTTACTAAAGGAATAAATCCTGGCAAAAAATTGAAATTTCCTGTGGCGCACGGAGAAGGAAATTATTTCGCAGATGAAGAAACTATGGATGAACTTGTTAAGAACGAACAAATAATTTTCAAATACGTTCCTTTAAATGATTCTGACAGAAATTACAATCCTAACGGTTCAATTATGAACATTGCGGGAATTGTAAATAAGAAGAAAAATGTTCTCGGTTTAATGCCACATCCGGAAAGAAGCTGTGATCCTGTTTTGAGAAGAACCGATGGACAGGTTTTCTTCAAAACAATTATAAATAATATTTTTAATTGAGGTATATTAAAAATGTTTGATAGTCTTGGTATCGGAGAATTACTTATAATTTTGGTGGTAATTTTGCTTCTATTTGGAGCAAAGAAAATCCCGGAATTAGCAAAGGGCCTTGGCAAAGGAATGAGTGAATTCAAAAAAGGCCTGAAGGATGTAGAAGAGAATATAAAAGACAAAGAAAAGAAAGAAGAAGAGAAAAATTAATTTTTTGAGGCTAATATGTTCGATAATATTGGTGGTGGCGAACTTTTAGTTATCCTCCTCGTGATTTTAGTTCTTTTTGGAGCTAAAAGAATTCCAGAATTGGCAAGAAACCTCGGCAAAGGTATAAGCGAATTCAAAAAAGGAGTAAAAGACGTTCAGGATAACATAAAAATCACCGATGACGATTTGAAGACCAAAGAAAAGAAGCCCTGATTTTATTAACCATCATCTGCTTTCCATTCCATTAATTTGATTGCAAAAACCAAAGGGATATTTATTGCTTTCTTATAATAACATCTCTGATAAAATTCTTCAAATAAAAGAAAATAAATTATCACTAAAAGAAAACGTTTCGGATTTTGTTAAAAGAATACACGGCAATAAACATTTAAACGCATTTAATTTTGTTTTTGCTGACGAGGCTATTGAAAATGCGAAAATAATCGAAGGAAAAATTAAAAGCGGTAATCATGGGAAATTGGCAGGTGCCGTAATTGCAATCAAAGATGTACTTGCCTTAAAAAATAAACCTCTCACCTGTTCATCAAAAATACTAAAAAATTTTAACTCTATTTATACTGCTACAGCCGTGAAGAAACTTATTGATGAAGATGCAATAATCATTGGAAAAACAAATTGCGACGAGTTTGCAATGGGCTCTTCCAACGAAAATTCCGCTTTTGGAAAAGTATTGAATCCCATAGATAATGACAGGGTTCCTGGGGGCTCGAGCGGAGGCTCTGCAGTAGCAGTAGCCGCAGAACTTTGCGACGTTTCCTTGGGAACAGATACAGGCGGTTCAGTTAGACAGCCTGCTTCATTTTGCGGAATCTATGGTTTGAAACCAACTTACGGAAGAATATCACGGTACGGACTAACAGCATACGCCTCATCGTTTGATACAATTGGAGTATTTACAAAAGATGTTGACAGCCTCGCAACTGTACTTGGTATTATCTCAGGAAAAGATGCAAATGATGCTACATCTGCTGATAACGAAGTCCCCGATTTTTTAAGTGCGTTGAGCACTGAAAATCACAATCTCAAAATAGGAATTCCTAAAGAGTATTTTGGAAAAGGATTATCCGAAGAAATAAAAGATAATATAGAAGAACTCATAAAAAAATTGAAATCATATGGATTCGAATTCATGGATGTTGAACTACCAACGACAGAATATAATATTGCCGCATATTATATTTTGGCCACCGCAGAAGCTTCATCAAATTTAGCACGGTACGATGGCGCACGATACGGCCTAAGAACTAAAGAAGTTTCTAACTTAAATGAGATGTATGTTAACTCGCGGAGTGAAGGATTTGGTACTGAGGTGAAAAGAAGAATTATGCTTGGCACCTACGTTCTTTCGGCGGGATATTATGATGCTTATTATCTAAAGGCACAAAAAGTAAGGAGATTGATAAAAAATGATTTTAATAATGTCTTTTCCAAAGTTGATTTAATTATCTCGCCAACTGCCCCTTCTACTGCTTTTAAGATTGGCGAAAAAACGAATGATCCTCTGCAAATGTATTTGAGTGATATATATACAACCTCTGCAAATTTAGCGGGAATTCCGGGGTTGAATATACCTTATGGAAAAGATTCCAACGGTCTTCCAATTGGAATTCAATTCATGGCCAATCAATTCGAAGAAGTGAAATTACTCAAGATCGCAAAGTTTATAGAAACCAAACTGCTTGGCAACTGAAAATCACTTTTTCTTTTCCACACCAAATAATCGCTTAAATTGTTCAACATTATTTATTTCATCGATTTTAGATTTTTCTTCATCAATAGCATCTTTATGAGATAATTTCTTTGCAAATTCTTCACTTGAGGTAACATTGCAACCGCACGATTTTGCAAATTTAATAATTTCAATGTCAGAGCTAACAACTACTAAATTTCTTCTGCTGTTAGAATTTTCTATCATCAACTTTATTTCCTCATCTGCTGTTTTCTTATTTGAATAGATAATTTTTCCAAGCGAAAATGGGATGGCTTCATTCTCAAAACCATCGAAGAATAAATTTATACGCTGCTTATTTTTCTTAAAACTTCTTTCAAGCATAATGGCTAAGGTGCCACGAGCAGCTTGACCATCTTTTTTCTGCATGTCGAATAATTTCTTTATCTTGCCTATTAAATTATTACCGTCTATTAAGTAATTTTTCAAAATGCTACCTATTGCTGAAAAACTGACTAGCTTTTGTAATTTTTAGATCCTGTAACTGCGGAGCTTTAACTCTTAATTCAAATCTATAACCCCTGTAAATTCCCACAGGATTCCATGTAAAATTCATTACCCAACAATCTAAATCTCTCGAAATTTTAATTTCAGGTGCAGAAAACTGGCTGCTTCTAATATCATAACTGCCTGAAAAAGAAAGTTTCCAGTTAGGTGTTAAGTTGAAGTTGAATCCTCCTGCTATGTTAGATGAAACGACAACACTTAAAGGCGTGGGCCTGCTTAGAGCATAATTATAAGTTAATGAAACATTCCATGGAATCGAAAAATCAGATTGCTTTGCCTCATCATATATGCCTTTATATACGCTGTTCTCGGACTGCTGCAAATCGTAGTTTTCTTGCTGCTGGGATGGGGTACTATTTTTGGAACTCAATCTCTTACCGGACAAGCTTGTGGAAATAGAAAATTGAAAATTTGTTAATCTCAACAAACCTTTGCCTTCGTTAATTAAGAACTTATTAATCCTGCTTTGAGTACTGGAATAATCATACGGACTGAAAGTTGAGCTGCCGAAAAAATTAAGTACACTTCCAACCTGTGTTCTATAATTCAAACTAAGATCGGAAAATTTTAAACTATCTGCAGCAAAATTATATCCCATCGACGCATTTAAGTTTAAGAGTTGAATTTTGTTTTCCTTAGAAGTTGTATCTGTTGGGTCAGGTTGAGTTTTAATTTCAAAAATGTTAGACAAAGAAAAAGAAATGTTTTGCTGCTCACCCATACTTGGACCGCCAAAAATTTCATTTTGGAATTTATCGTATTTTACGACCTGTCCATTTGAATTTACATAACTTCCGTAATATCTCCACCAGGGTTTCGAGAAATCAGGTTGGTAAGTATAAGATATACTCGGAACCAATGTATGTCTCAAAGCTTCGATTCCCAAAGCATTGATATTAAAAATTCCATATAATTTTGTCGATGCAGAAACACCAAAGTTAAAGGTTCTTACAAAGTTGATTTGTTTTATGTCTTTGGTAATCAGGGAATCACTGCCTTCTGTGTTTAAACCGGCATCAACAATTTCAATTCTTTTATTGTACCACAACTCATTGTAATTAAAATATGGTGAAATACTTATATGACCTAACTTCGGCGATAAGCTGGCCCTAAGATTGTGTTCAATTCCACCTCTTATTGCTAGGTTTCCATTTGTTTTATTTCTTGTGTTTTCAAATTGACCGGTATATTGATATCCAAATGTTTGATACCAGGTTTCTTGACCGATAGAGTTTTGACTCTTGAAAGGATAACTTTGAGCTAAGGTAAATGTAAGATTTGGCAAGATTTCGCTAATATCCCCACTTTCCAAATCCTGAGTTCTGCTGTAACTGAGTGACAAACTATTACCCGAATCCCAGTTTTTAAACAATGTAGCGTTAGATACAATCTGATTTGTAAGCAATTGACTTAAGTCTGTGACATTCTGTTGAATGTAATTACCTGAAACAAATTCCATATTTGCATTGAAAGAAAGAGTAGGATCAATAGTCTGGCTGTGATACCACATTATTCTCCAGTTTTTACTTTCTGATCTGCTGACGTCTGTTGCTTCACCTATACTTTTGAAACTATAGTTTGCTTGAAGACTGCCTGTATAGTTATATCTTAAAGCATATCTAAATCTAGTATTTAGACCAAAGCTCCCTCTCGTCCAATAATCTCCAGTTACAGCAAGGTCAACATAATTATTTATTGCCCAAAAGTATCCAAAGTTTCTAAAGTAATTTCCATACGTTGCATCTTCACCAAAAGTAGGAGTGATTATACCCGATCTCCTTCCTGATTGCAGAGGAAAAACAGCAAATGGAATCGGCAACGGCATTGGCACTCCTCCTACATATAATAAGATCCATTTTGCGGCCACTTCTTCATTCTGAATTATTTTCATTTCGCTTGCGCTGAAGTAATAATCGGGAGGAGTTTTATTACATGTTGTGTAGATTCCATCTTTAATGAAGTATGAATTCTTGCTTATTTTTTTAACTTTTTCTCCTTCATACATAGCTCCCTCTGATTTTGTGCTTGCCATGGAAATATATCCGCGGCCAGTCTTAAAATTGTATCGCATGGAATTGCCTTTATAAACCTCGCCCGCTTCGGTTAAGACCGGCGTATTAAACAACTTATTCTTAGCAGTATCAGATTCAGCACCGGTTGCATCCAACTCATGTGTAATAAAATTTATTTTGATATTTGCACTCTTTAAATCGGTCTGCTGGTATTGCACTTCGCTTTTTCCATACAAATTCATTATTCTCTGATTGACATGAAAAATTAAAGAATCCGAGGCTGTAGTATTAATTATTGTATCGACGCTATAGGTTTTGGGCTTTGATGAATCTTGAACAGATTTTAAATTTTTTTGAATAGCTTTTAGCGAATCACTAATGCTTCGGGTGGAATCATTTGATTGGCAAAATGCCGTGGAGTACGAAATGATAAAAATTATATAAACTAATTTCTTCATAAGTAGAAAACATGTTCATATTTCAATCTTAAATATCACCAAGTTTATAATACACTAAAGCAGAAGCACCTTTTATACCAGCATCATTTTTTAATTTAGCTGGTAGAATTTTGACTCTATCTTGAATCGATCTTAAAACTCTGGTTTCAACAGTTTTCTCTACTGCCTGAAACAATGGTTTTCCAAAACCAGCCACACCACCTCCGATTATAAAAGTGCTAATATCCAATAAATTTGCGGTCGAGGCAAGGCAGCAACCAAGGTAAAAACCTAGATCATTTATCACCTGTTTTGCAAAACTATCACCCTCTTCTGCAGCATCTTGAACTATTCTGGGAGAAAGTTGCTCAAAGTCATTATCTATTAATTTCCATATTGAAGAGTGCATATTATCAGGAAGTTGCTTCCTTACACTATTAATTATGTAATGGTTTCCTAAAAAGGTTTCGACACAACCAAAAGAACCGCAATTGCATTTACCTGCGGTATAATCTATGGTCATATGACCAATTTCACCCGCTGAACCGTGCTCGCCCCGAAAGAGTTTTCTATTGAATATTATTCCTCCACCAACCCCTGTACCAAGTGTAACCATAATAAAGGAATTTAGTTTTTTCCCATTTCCAAAAATCATTTCTCCGATAGCTGCAACATTGGCATCATTTTCAACATAAGTGTCCAATCCAAATTCTTTAGATATGATATCGCCTAATTTCACTTTTTCCCAGCCTGGCAGGTTTGGCGGATACTCAACCACTCCACCTTGTAAAGTTACAGTCCCGGGAGAGCCTATTCCGATTCCTTTAATCTTCTTGTTATTTTTCTGGAGGAGATTGTGTATTGATAGTTTAATTTGGGATACCACGGATTCCGGTCCGCTTTCAGCATTGGTAGGAACTTTATCCTTCTTAACTATTTTACCATCCTTAGACACTAATCCAATTTTTATATTAGTACCGCCTAAGTCAACACCGATTGAGTATTGTTCTTTATTTTCCATTTATCAACCAAAACTTCTTTTGATATAAATTTGATTTTCATTACTAGATATATAAAAACAATATGTTTCTTCGTTGAACATCATGGCGTGTCTTTTTGCCACGTTAATCTGGACAGAGACTCATCTATTTTTTTCAATATCAGATTTGCTACTTTTAAAGCTTTCAATCCATCTTCGCCGGAAACTATCGGTTTGCTTCTTTCAATAACAGAATTAACAAATAATTCAAGCTCATAATGCAAAGCATTTATTTCCTTGATAATCGGCTGTTCATAAATTAATCTTTTTTTGTTTGAGCCAACTCCAATCTCTCCGAAAGATATTGAAGGTCCGCTTTGTTTTTCATCAGTTTGCAGCAATCGATATATTTCTGAGACACCAGTAACAAAATCCAGAGAAATATAAGCATCTTTCTGAAATATTCTCATTTTTCTCATTTTTTTCTGGGATATTCTACTGGCAGTAACATTTGCAACTGCGCCGTTTTTAAACATAATTCTTGCATTTGCAATATCAACGTTATCAGAGACCACAGCAACACCGTTTGCATCTACAGCTTCTACATCACTCTTAATAAGACTTAAAATAATATCTATATCATGAATCATCAAATCCAGAACTACAGCCACATCTGTGCCTCTCGGATTAAACTGTGCTAACCTGTCTGTCTGAATAAACATTGGCTCAAATATAAATTCTTCAAGAGATAATAAAGCAGGATTAAATCTCTCAATATGCCCCACTTGTAAATTTAAATTCTTGGACTTAGCAATTTCTATTAATTTCTCAGCTTCGTTAATCGTCGCAGTTATTGGTTTTTCAACAAATATATGAATTCCATTCTCAAGACAAGCCTTGGCTATTTCAAAATGTGCAGAAGTTGTTACCGCTATGGAAACAGCCTGGACATCAGACAATAATTCTTCCATACTATCAAATTTTTTTACTTTCAAATCATCGGCAAGGGTCTCCGCAACAGTACTATTTGTATCAAAAACACCAACAAATTCACAATTCATTATTTCTTTAAACATTTTAGCGTGAAGCTTGCCAAGATGTCCTGTCCCGATTACACCAACTTTTAACATTATTTACCTGTTTTTAATTTATAATAGCCGATTATCTTATCGTAACCGCCATAATTTTGATCTTTATAAAATAGAAAAATATGATATAAGTTTGAGGTTTCATAGAAATTTCCTTCAAAAACATTCCAATCAATATTATATGCCTGATTACCATTCATATCTGCAGTTATATATTGATAATCGTAAATGCCTCTTTTTAGACTGACTGTT
Organism: Ignavibacteriaceae bacterium; assembly: GCA_046706145.1. Classification (GTDB taxonomy): domain Bacteria; phylum Bacteroidota; class Ignavibacteria; order Ignavibacteriales; family Ignavibacteriaceae; genus JBJKPP01. The sequence goes on from JBJKPP010000122.1 coordinate 34,268, forward strand.
AATGAAAAAAGGTCCCCATTTTTCTTCATTATATAATTTGGTAGAACCTTCCAATTATTGAAAGAACCGACTATGTAAATATTGTCATAAGTATTGTCCGGAGGTTTAAACAAAAAACTAACATTTAGATACGTCGCATATTCATTTTCATAATTTAGAAAAATGCTTCCGCCGTTCAAATCGTGATCGTCAAATTGAAAAAACCTGGAATATTCAATGCCATCAATTTGAGCATTTATGTTTTTCGTATTATATACATTAGAATCTCTAAAATCTGTTTCCCTGTATCCGTTACCAGGTCTAATGTCTCTTGCAATAAATCTAAATTTCCTGTTTCCATCCCAATAATATTGCCTGGTATTTGTGTTGAAACTTCTATCAACAATAAACGGATAAGTAATTTTGTGATTCTCTACAATTTCCACACCTTCCACATAAGAAGGTATATAATTTTGCGACAGTGAAAAATCTGTTTCAATATTAAATACTCTGTTCAAAGCGTAGGGGAAATAGTTTTTATCTTCCAACTGCTCATTTTTTTTCGAAACCGACAAACTAACCAGAGTATCAACTACAAAAAATTTTCCACTAGCATATATCTTAGAAGTGTCTTGAAAGTCGGTTATATAATATTTCCACTTGCCATCAAAAGGAAACGAAACATAATTATTCTGGTTGGGAAAAACGCCTTGATAATGATATCTAGCTTCCATAACTGTAAAAGGTAAATTTTGAAACTGAAGATTATATTCTACATTCTCTCCTGGATTTCTTAAATTAAGATTATCATATGGCATCCAATTTTTATCACAAAAACGAAATACAATAACCAGGTTAGGCTGAAAATCAGACTGCACATCAAATTCTATATTGAGTTTCTTATTATGTAAAAGAATCGGTATGTCTGTTTCGCTATCTGTGTAGGCCTTTAAACTTTTTATTTGAATTTGTTGTGCAGAAGCAGCTTGGATGAAAAAAAGCGAACTAATAATGAGATATTTAAGAGAACGCAAAAGTTCCCCTCTAAAAATTAAAAATCTCAACACATTTTATAGAGCCGAAAGGAACATAAATCTTTACATTCTCATTTTCTCTTTTTGCTTCAAGTAGAAGACCATCATCATAAGTTTCGATTAATTTTCCTGTTTTAAAGACAATTTCATAGATCGCACGATTTTCCGGCGGGTCCATTGCTAATCCATAGTTCTCGTGTAAAGTTACATGGAGTGTTTTTCCAAGAAATTTATTCCAGTCAATTT
>JBJKPP010000123.1:0-9900 GCA_046706145.1 Ignavibacteriaceae bacterium
TACTTGAGCCAACTGCCGGACTTGAACCGGCGACCGGCGCATTACGAATGCGCTGCTCTACCATCTGAGCTAAGTTGGCCTCTGTGATTATAACCCATGTATAAGTGGAAGTTCAAGAAAAATATAATAGCAATACTTGAACCTATATGAGTTGGGTAGGTTTATATACTCGCTTATTACCTTAATTTTTTCTTATGCCTGTTCTTACGCAGTCTTTTTTTTCTCTTATGCGTAGACATTTTATGTCTTTTTCTTTTTTTGCCGCTCGGCATTAATTACCTCCTGCTTGATTATGAGATTTTAAAATTTCTTCTGCTCTTTTTCCAGCTTCTGAACTGGAATCAATTTTTACTGCTTCTTGCAGCCATTTCATCGAAGCTTTTAAATTGCCAAGCGCTAAATTAACGATTCCTAAGTTCAAATGTGCAATTTGATGGCGGGGATTATACTTGAGAGCTTCCTTCATGCTGGCCATTGCTTTTTGAAAATCCGACAGGTTATAATAACAAGTTCCGAGATCGACTAAAACATCAGCATTTTTAGGATCATATTTCAGATATTTTTCATAATCCGATACAGCTTGTTGATACATTCCAGAATCATTTTCAAGATTTGCCAGTTCCAATATTGTCTCAGCATCTTTTGGATTTCTCTCCAGCTTTGTCTTCAATTCATTTATTTTACCAATATTACTAAGGCTCACACCTGAAGAATGGTTAGCCACAGAATTACCGGAAGCTTTTGGAGGTTTGCTTAAAACATCTGATGAAAAAAACATAACAGCAACAATCAGTAGGATTCCTCCGAAAATCATATAAACTACATAGGGCTTAAGACCTGCAACTGTTTTTTTGGTTTCACTTTTTTTCATGTGCTTATTTTTTTTAGGTCTAACTTCGGATTTATCTTTTTTTACAGAGTCTTTGCTCTTCAGGAGAAGACCGCAATTTCTGCAGTATATTTCATCAGTCGAATTTTCTTCGCCGCAATTTTTACAAATAATAGTAGTGGGATCGTTCTGAGGAGTAGTGTTATCTTTTTCCGATTTATCGAGTTGAAAACCGCAATTAGAACAAAACTTAGAATCTTTGGTTAGCTTGTTACCGCACTCAGGGCAAAAATTCATCCTGCCTCATAATACCTTATTTTATTCCCCTATTAACAATGTCTTTAAAATCTTTTGAAAACTTAAATGTTGGTACGTGATGCTCAGGCACAAATACCTGTTCACCCGTTTTGGGATTTCTTGCTTGACGCGCCTTTTTCTTTTTTACTCTATAACTTCCAAAACCTCTAATTTCTATACTGTTCCCTTCTTTCAATGACTCAATCACGGTTTTTAAAAAACCTTCTATTATTGCTTCTGTTTCTAGCTTTGTTAAGCCAGTACCGCCAGCAACTTTATCTACGATGTCTGCTTTGGTGATATTTTTAGCCATTTTGTGATTCTTTTAAGTTATTATTCTTTAATGTGTTAAATTATATAACATATCAAATAAAATCAATTGATTGCCTTTTACTCTTTTTAATTTAATTGTTTATAATTTGTATTTAAATGACTTATTTTTTCAATATTTATAGTAAAACTTCTATTTTCTCATGATAATTAAACCTTAATTCCAACATTGGAGGTCACCTGGAGACATTCTCTTTTTAGTTATTATCCTTTCCATAATTGTCATTATTTATCTGGTTCAAAAACAATAACCAAGAAGTTCTCCTATAAATAAGATAGATTAAACACTTCTCAAGTTCCTTTTCAAAACAACAATTATTATGAAGTATTAACTTATCCTATCGAAAAAACTTCAAATGATAAAGAATTACTTACTTCCCTCAACTTCATTTGGGAAAGCAATATTTTTTATCATATCTATGGAATTATACGGAGCCGGTTTACCTCCAAGATATTTATGAAACCACTCGAGATGCGCATTGTAATATAACGGCATAGATTTTACATAGTTAGGCCAATGACCATCATTCTTAAAAATTATTAATCTTGATGGAATTCCTAAAACCTGCAGAGTAGTAAAATATTGAATACTTTGTGTGTAAGGAACTCTGAAATCTCTTTGCCCTGTTAAAATTAAAGTTGGAGTCGAAAAGTTTTTTACATACATCGATGGAGAAAACTTTTCATAATCTTTTGAAGTCCAAGGATAACCAGCCAGGTCTTTATTAGCAAACCATAATTCTTCTGTTCCTCCCCACATCGACCTTAAATCATAAACTCCCATCATAGCAGCAAGACATTTAAATCTTTTAGTGTGACCTTGAAACCAATCCATCATGTAACCACCATAAGACCAGCCCATAGCGCCAACCCTGCTTGTATCCACGTATGGGAGTCTTTCCAGAGCATCCGTAACTTTCATCAGGTCAGTGAAAACCTTGCCTCCCCAGTCTCCAGAAATTTCTCTGGTGTATGCAGAACCAAATCCGGTCGAACCATGAGGATTGCAAAATGCAACTACATAACCACTGCCTGGATACATTTGCCAGTCTCCTCTGAATGAATCCATCCATTGACCTTGTGGACCGCCATGGACGTTTAAGATTAATGGATATTTCTTGTTAGGGTTAAAATCATGTGGTTTTATCACAAACACTTCGACTTTAATTCCATCGGCTCCTGGAACCCACATTTTTTCTGCAGGTCTAAAGTCAACCTCTTCTTCTAATTTTTGATTCTCAAATGTCAATTGCTGTTCATCTCCATTTGATAAATTCACTTTATAGATTTCATAAGGTTTATCAGCGCCTAAACTTTCCAAACAAAATGCATACTTCTGATTGTTTGAAATTTCAAATGCAATTATTGCTCTATCTTTACTTACTTGTGTTACTTTCTTGGAATCTAGATCGACCTTGAATAAAGGCATATAACCGCGGTAATCAGGAGTGAAATATATTGTTTTGGAGTCGTCTCCCCACTTAAAGTTGCCTGATATAAGTGTGTGGTCAAAATTCTCTGTTAATACTGAAACTTCTTTTGTAGATCTATTATAAACGGCTACTCTATATCTATCTGATTCATACTTTGGAATTTCCGTTTTTACAAAACCTATATATTTTCCATCAGTTGAATAAGCAGGATCGCCATCCCATGCTTTATTGCTTGCAGTTATGTCTTCGGCTTTTCCTCCATTTACGGGAATTATCCACAAATCCGAATTGGTCTGCTCTGCGTGATCTTTATCCGGGTCGTGCATGAAGCATAAATCCGCTCCATCAGGAGAAAAATTGTATGTCAGTTCTGCCCCAAGTTTATAAGCGTCCGATGTCCATTCACTTGGGGTTAAATCTGATATTTTGCCATCATCTAAATTATAAGTAAAAATGTGATAAGTCTTTTGAGCGTTATATTGTGTCCAATGTCTAAACAATAAACTATCAGCAATGTACGCTTGAATTGGTCCATCTTCGGAAGATTTATTTAATCTGTTAAAACACGAAGTATCTGCTCCGCATTCCGGATAAATCTTTGTAGTAAATGCAACCAAATTTCCTTTTGGAGAAAGTATTGGATTTGAAATGCCCGAAGGAATGTGAACTAATTTCTTATTCATCTTTGTACTGAAAGAATAAGAATATAAAACATCATCTGATAGATAATAAATCAAGCTGTCGCCGTTGCTCCAAAAAGGACTGTATGCATCCAAACTATCAGGTGAAATTTCCTTTTTGTTTGTTCCATCATTATTCATTATAAAGATATGAGTATATGACTTACCATGATATAAATCATAACTGGTAACTGTGTAGGCGATTTCCTCTCCCGAATGCGAAAGAACAGGTGCACCGACACTCTTAATTTTATATAGATATTCTAAGGTGAATGCTTTCTTCTGGGGGAAAATAGTTCCTGCAAAAGCAAAGAGAACAACGATAATTGGTAAGAACTTCTTCATTTTTTAAACCAAATTTAATTTGACATAAAATTATTATTTTTAAACTTTGTTAAAGATATGAGGATATTGCTATCCCGACATTTAAAGAAAATCTTTTTGTCATAGAATTAATGTTGGAATAACCAAAAGCAAATAATTAAATTTTTAATATGTTGGGCTTTTTTCTATTTTAGAAGAATAATCAGTATGAAAATACAGAAATTTTTATAAATTACCGCAAGATTAAAATCACGGCTTAAAATATTATGAAAAAGATATATATAAAAAATATGGTTTGCGACAGATGTATTAAGGTAGTTAGAGACGAATTAACTAGGCTAAAACTACATGTAGCCGACGTTAGCCTTGGAGAAGCTACATTGTTGGATGATGACAAGAAAATTAATATTCAAAAGATTAAAGAAACTCTTGAGCGTAACGGTTTTGAACTACTTGATGACAGACAAGCTAAAACTGTCGAAAAAATTAAAATTTCCGTAATTGAATTAATTCAGAGTCATAGTTCTGATCAGCTTATCAATGTAAGTTTTTCCAAATATCTTTCAGACAAATTAGCAATGAGTTATCAACATCTGAGTAATCTGTTTTCTTCTAAGGAAGGAATTACTTTGGAGAAATATATTATCAATCAAAAAATTGAGAAAGTTAAAGAACTTCTGGTTTATGATGAATCTACTCTGAGTGAAATTGCTTACAAATTAGGATATAGCAGCGTGCAGCATTTGTCTAATCAGTTTAAGAAAGTCACCGGATTTACCCCTTCAAAATTTAAAAAACTCAAAAATAAAAAAAGAGTCCCCCTCGACAAGGTCTAATTTCTTATCATTTGACTTAAAATACACGATTAAAATTTTATAATATTTTCATAAAAATCTGTAAAACATTGACCGAATGTATTTTCTAAATTTGGGATGTAATTAATGTAGTAGTTCTAATTATCATGGAGTATAAAAAGATGAAAAATGAAATAATTAAAATCGAAGGCATGAGCTGCGGACATTGTGTGATGGCAGTGAAAAAAGAATTATCCAAGTTGGATTTAAACTTAAAGAATGTACAAATTGGTTCTGCAGAAGTAGAGTATGACGAGCATAAAGTGAGTTATGCCGACATTGAAAAGGCGATAGAAGAAGCTGGTTATAGCATCAGCAAGAATTAGTTAGATAGTTTTACAAATGATATAATGGAGTTGGAAGGTGTTAAAATGTCTGGAATAGATGTTAATTCTTTAAAAATTAAAAAGGTATCCTTGCCTGTAGAAGGCATGACTTGTGCAAGCTGCGTTGCAAGAGTCGAGAAAGCATTGAAAAAGATTGATGGTCTTCAGAACGTTAGCGTCAATTTCGCAACGGAAAAAGCCAGTTTCGAAATTGATGAGTCAAAAGTAAATGCTAAACAAATTACTGAAATCGTTGAGGATGCCGGTTATAAAATTAATACTGACGCACTGGAGACAAATGGACACAAACAGAAAGACAGTCATACAGAAAAATCAGGAAAAGATGATTATGATGCTCAGCTTCAAAAGGAATTTATCTTTGCAGTCATTTTAACCATTCCTATCTTTATTTTAAGTATGGGTAATCTGTGGAGCGGCTTTCACAATCTGTTGCCGGTTTCTGCAGATTATCTTAATAAAATTCTACTTATTCTCACAACGCCGGTCGTCTTTGTCTCAGGTAAAAGATTCTACAAAATATTCTGGAGTAACTTAAAACATTTTTCCGCTGACATGAATTCTCTTGTGGCAGTTGGAACGGCGGCATCGTTCGGGTACAGCATTTTAATAACTCTTTTTCCTGCGGTTATTCTTAAACCAGATACCTATCCTCATGTTTATTATGACACAACTGCGGTTATCATCACTTTAATATTAATGGGAAGATGGCTTGAAAGCAGGGCTAAGTCAAAAACCAATACAGCCGTAAAAAAACTTATTGCCTTGAAACCCAAGACTGCACTCGTAAAACGAGATGGAAATGAGGTTACAGTAGATGTAGATGATTTGAGAATAAAAGACATAGTAATAGTTAAACCTGGCGGAAGAATACCGGCTGATGGGAATCTAGTTTCAGGAAATTCTGTAATAGACGAATCAATGATTACGGGTGAAAGTATTCCAATTGAAAAATCTATCGGGTCTAAAGTTATCGGAGGAACAATAAATAAAACAGGCTCTTTTGAATTTGAAATTACTGCACTCGGTAATAATTCTGTTCTTGGTCAAATAATTAAGATGGTAGAGGATGCACAAGGTTCAAAAGCGCCGATACAAAATCTTGCCGATAAAGTTGCAGCGATATTTGTTCCTTCGGTAATTGGCATTGCAATTGTCACTTTTGTTATCTGGTTAATTTTAGGAAACGGCAATGCAATATTTAGTAGTGCATTAATAAACTTTGTTGCGGTTTTGATTATTGCCTGCCCTTGCGCATTAGGCCTAGCAACGCCTACTGCTATCATGGTGGGCACGGGCAAAGGCGCACAGTATGGAATACTGATTAAGAATGGTGAAAGTCTCGAACTAGCTCACAAAATTTCTACTCTAATTCTTGATAAAACAGGAACAATTACACAAGGCTATCCTGAAGTAACGGAAATAGCGACAAACGGAATGTCCGAAGCTGAAGTGCTGGAATATGCACTTTCAGCAGAGAAAAAATCCGAGCATCCCCTTTCTATTGCAGTTGTAAACTACGCAAGAGCTAAAGGAATTAATTCTTCTGAGAGTGAATCTTTCCAGAGTATCACGGGCAAAGGAATTTCTGCTTTAGTAAAAGAGAAAAAAATAATCGTTGGAAATTCTAAACTGATGGAAGATAACTCTGTTTCAATAGATGATATGAAAAATCAAATTGATAGATTGACAAATTTAGGAAAGACCATGATTTATGTTGCTATTAACAATAAACTAAAAGGCTTGCTGGCTATTGAAGATCCGGTAAAAGAATCCTCTGCAGAAGCTGTACAAGAATTTAAGAGGATGGGCATTAAAACTGTTATGTTGACAGGGGATAATATCAAAACTGCACAAGTAATTGCCGAAAAAGTTGGTGTGGATTCATTTGAAGCTGAGGTTATGCCCAGGAATAAAGCTGAAATTGTCAAAAAATATCAAAAAGAAGGAAAAGTTGTTGCAATGGTCGGAGATGGAATAAACGATGCTCCCGCTCTTGCACAAAGTGATATCGGAATTGCAATTGGAAGTGGAACTGATATAGCAATTGAGTCAGGTTCGGTAGTCTTAATGAAGGATAGTTTAACTGATGTTGCTACTGCAATAAGTTTATCAAAGAAAACGATCAGAACAATAAAACAAAATTTATTCTGGGCTTTTATTTATAATACCATTGGAATACCTTTGGCAGCTCTTGGAATGTTAAATCCGATGTTCGCAGCTCTTGCTATGTCATTCAGTTCAGTTTCTGTAGTTAGTAATTCTTTAAGATTGAAAAATTTCAAAAAGAATTAATTTACTAAACTTTTAAACTTCCAAGGTTAAACAGACCCTGGGGTTTTTACTTTTTACTAATTCTCTATAACCATTCTTGCAGATGAACTTTTCGAACTGAACTCCGTAAACCAAATAATTATAGCGCTTACTGAGAATATTCCACCCAACAAACAGACTCCAAACCAGCCTTCCATGCTATAAATTGCAGCAGATGCAGCCGAACCAATAGCTCCACCGATAAAAAAGCTTGTCATATAAGCAGTTGTCAAACGGCTTCGAGCTTCCGGTTTTAATCTATAAATTTCACTTTGGTTTAGAATGTGTGTCCCTTGCACACCAAGATCCAAAATTACTATTCCAAGTATTAACAGAAATAAAATGTGTTCACCCAAGAGCATAAATATAAATGAAAGCAGAATGGAGAAAAGAAAAAAACCTGTTGTAATTCTTGTATAACCTCTGTCGGCAAGCCTGCCCGAAATCATAGCACTAGTAGCCCCAGAAGCGCCAACTAATCCGAATAAACCGATAACAGCATCGCTGTAATTGTACGGAGGCCTTGCTAACAAAAATGTTAGGCTTGTCCATAAAACACTAAAATTTGCAAACACCAGTGCACCATACAAAGATCTTCTTCTTAATAAGGGTTCCGTTTTTACCAAATCCCAAACCGACTTAAGTAGTTTAGAATAAGTAAGATTGACATCCATTTTGTTTTTAGGAAGTTTAAACTTTAGTACAAATACTAGTATAAAAATCAAAAAAGCAGCAAGACCAAAAATAGCGCGCCATCCGAAATATTCTGAAACAAATCCGCTTAAAGTTCTTGCAAGTAGGATTCCCAAAAGCAGACCACTCATTACTTGACCCACAATCTTACCTCGCTCATGGTCACGTGCAAGCGTAGCAGAAAAAGGAACAAGTATTTGGGCAACAACGGAAGTAATTCCTACAGCAAGAGAAGAAATTATAAAAATTGAAATGGAAGCAGAAACTGCTGCTGCTATAAGAGACAAAACAGCTAAAGATAGTACACTTAATATCAAATTCTTTCTTTCTAATAAATCTCCTAGAGGAACTAAAAGAACAAGACCGGCTGCATAACCAATTTGGGTAAATGTAACAATTAAACCGCTTGAAGTAGTGGTTGAATGAAAGGTTTTTGCTATTGAATCTAAAAGGGGCTGGGCCCAATAAAGATTTGCTACAGTGATGCCGCATGCAATCGATATTATATATACTATCCTTGGATTTAAGGACTCAAGTCCTTGCTTGTCGATAACATAAATACTTTGATTATTTTTCATCTCATATCTTTTCACAAAGTTCAAACTTATTTTTTGAAAGGATTAATTTGTTAAAAGCAGAAGGGTTAAAAGATAAATTAAGGAATTACTTAAAATCTTAAATGCTTTACTGATATACCACTGTCCCTTAGTTCTTTCAAAGATTCAATTCCTATTCTTAAATGCAATCTGGAAAATTTCTTTGTCACAACAGTATCACTTTTCTCGGTCTTAACTCCTTCCGGAATCATTGGCTGGTCAGAAACAAGGAGCAGTGCTCCGGCAGGAATTCTGTTATGAAAGCCTGTAATAAAAATCGTAGCTGTTTCCATATCGATAGCCATGCACCTGCTTGCTCTTAAATATTCTTTAAACTTGCCGTCGTGCTCCCAAACTCTTCTGTTTGTCGTATAAACAGTTCCTGTCCAGTAATCGCAATGGTTTTCACGAATGGTTGCAGAAACAGCTTTCTGAAGACTGAACGCAGGTAAAGCAGGAACCTCAGGAGGGAAATAATCATTTGAAGTACCTTCTCCACGTACTGCTGCTATAGGTAAAATTAAATCGCCAAGTTTATTTTTCCTTTTAAGTCCACCGCATTTTCCTAAAAACAATACCGCTTTTGGTTGAATACTCACAAGCAAATCCATTATGGTAGCCGCGTTTGCGCTGCCCATACCAAAATTAATAATTGTAATTCCATCTGCGGTTGCATTGAGCATCATCCTATCTTTTCCTGCGACAGGCACACCATAAATTTTTGCAAAGTCATTTACATATGAACTGAAATTTGCCAACAAAATATATTTACTGAATTTATTTAATCTTGTCCCGGTATATCTTGGTAACCAATCGGAAACAATTTGTTTTTTCGTTATCATCTCTAATTAAAATTATTTTTATATCTTAGGAAGTCTTTCAAGATATGAACTATTGCTTAGAACCGTGAAATTTTCAATTTTTCTTAATTCTGACAGGTTCATGCAATTCAAATAACTCATAGAACTTCTAAGTCCATCAGAAATACTGTCTATAACATTTTTTACTACTCCTTTATAAGGCACCATAGTTTCCTCGCCTTCAATGAATTCATTCCTCATCTTCACACCAAAAGAAGCAGAACCGCGGTATTTTTTCCAAAGTTGACCATCATATTTTATCACTTCACCCGGAGTTTCTCTAGTGCCCGCAAGCATTCTGCCGAGCATCACTGCATCGGAACCAAGTGCAATTGCTTTCGAAATAT